>VBKF01000064.1 GCA_005888095.1 Deltaproteobacteria bacterium
CATCCGGTCGTGGCGCGCCGCGGCGCGGTCCGAGACGAGGCTCCCGAGGCCTGTCGAGACGAGGAGGGCGAAGAGCGTGACGGTGAGCGAGTAGGTCGGGTAGCCGAGGAAGAGCGTGAGCCGCTGGATCAGGCTCACCTCGAGGAACATGAACCCCACGCCGAGCGCGGCGAAGTAGGCGGCGGCCCGTCCCTTGTAGGGAATCGTCCGCCAGACGTCCCGGATCGCGAGGAGAGGGGCGATGAGGAAGAGGGCGGCGAGCAGCGTCGCGACCCCCAGCAGCAGGAGGAGCAGCTTCTCCCCGTAGCCTTCCTCGGGGCTCGGGGCGCCGAAGCGCGCCGAGCCCGCGATCACGTCCCTGAAGCGGACGAAGTGCCAGAAGAACGGCGAGTCGTCGGTCACGGGACGGACGTCGAACGGATAGGCGTCGTACCAGCGTGCGAGCTCCGCGGGCGGGAGCGAGATCACCTGGTTCACCGGACCGCCGCCGTCGTCTGCGGTTCCGGCGTGCAGCACCCGCCCGTTCTTCACCCGGGCCACCGCCTGTCTGAAGCGCGCGACGTCGGCCTCGGTGAACGGCGTGCGCCGGAGGAGGATCGTCGCCGAGGTGAAGATGTTGAAGCCCGGCGACGTGGCGACCAGCACGTGGCGGGGGAAGTCCTCGATCCCGAGCCGCCGGAACGCCTCGCGCGCCGTCCCGAGGTAGCGCGCCGTGCGGTTCGGCTTCCGCTCGAAGTCGACCTCGCCGAACTGCGTGCAGACGAGGCCGTCGGGGGCCAGGTGGGCGAGACTGTCCACGATCATCTCGGCCGTGTAGAGGTAGCTCTCCGAGAGCACGAAGGCACCCGAGGTGGCGGCGTTCATGGCGGCGTAGCTGTCGGGTGCGACGAACCAGATGAGGTCGTAGCGCTCAGGGCTCGCCTTGAGGAACGAGCGGCCCTCGGCGTTGACGAGCGTCACGCGCGGGTTCTCGCCGAGGTGGCCGCTGTAGTCCGCGAAATGAGTGGTGAGGAGCGAGTACGTCGCCGGGTTCAGCTCGATCCCGGTCACGTGGCCGGCGTCGAAGTGGAGCGAGGCGAGGATCTCGTGCCCGCCAGCCGCGCCGACGATCGCGACGCGGGGCGAGGGCCCGAGGAGGCGGAAGGGGAGGGCGCGGTCCTCGTCGTCGAAGCGCGCGAGGGACGCCGGGTCGCCGTTGTAGCGCTCCATCACCGAGCCGAGCGTGCCGTCGTGGCTCAGGAAGACCGAGTCCGGGTCGGGGATGCGGAGGACGTCGAGGCGGAAGACGGGGCTCCAGCGCGAGAAGAGGACGTGAAGAGGGTGGTCGGGCTTGGGAGCCATCGTCTTGACCGAGTCGGGGACCGGGTCCGGGAGCCGGTCCGGGAAGACGGCCCCGAGCAAGAGCCCGAGGGCGAGCAGGCCGCCCGGAACGAGCAGGACGCGGAGACCCGCGGCCGCCAGGCGCGCCCCGGCGAGGGCGAACAGGAGGCCGGCGAGCATGACGCAGCCGGGCGGCGAGATCAGGGTCATCAGCGGGATGCAGGCGGCGCAGCCGAGCCCGGCCCCGAGGAGGTCGGCGAAGTAGAGCCGATTGATGCGCGCCGTCTGGGTCGAGAAGATCGTTGCCAGCGCCAGGCCGCCGGCCAGGAAAGGTGCGAACACCGTGGCGCACACGAGCGCGAGCTTCACGGCTTCATCCCACCTGCTCCCCCCGCCCCAGCCCACGAGCCGGAAGGCGTTCAGCTGCGTCCGGGCGACGAGCAGGTAGCCCAGCAGGACGGCCGCACTCGCGGCGACGCAGCAGAGCGGCACGGAACGCGCGGTCGCGTGCCGGCGCAGGCGAGGAAAGATCGTCACGAACACGCCCCCCGTCCCCAGGCCGAGCAGCGAGATGCCGATGATCAGGTAGGTGAAGTAGTACACGAGCTTGAAGGAGAAGACGCGCGTGTAGCTCACCTCCAGTAGGATCACGGCGAGCGAGACCAGGAAGGTCTCGAGGTAGAGCGTGTGGCGGGTCATCCGGCGGGCGGGGGCGCGAGAGTACCCGGGGCGCGACGCCGCTGTCGAGTGCCGCCGAGCCGGATCGCCCACACCGCCCACACGCTCCGCCAGATCTCGCCCTGCGTGATCTTCGAGAAGCCGAACTTGCGGTCGGTGAAGACGATCGGCACCTCGGCCAGGCGGAAGCCGAGGCGGTAGGCGCGGTACTTGAGGTCGATCAGGAACGAGTAGCCGCTGAAGCGGAGCGTCGAGACGTCGAGCGCCTCGAGCACCTCCCGGCGGATGCACTGGAACCCGCTGGTGCAGTCCCGTACCGGGAGGCCGGTGACCCGGCGCGCGTAGACGTTCGCCCCGAGGCTCATCGCCAGCCGGTAAAGGCTCCAGTTGACGACGCTCACGCCGTGCAGGTAGCGCGAGCCGATGACGAGGTCGGCCTCCTCGCTCTTGCCGACGAGGGCGGGCAGGTAGCGCGGTTCGTGCGAGAGGTCGGCGTCCATCGAGACCAGCCGGCGGTAGCCGCGCGCGAGCCCGCGGCGGAACCCCTCGACGTAGGCGCTCCCGAGTCCGAGCGGCCGCGGGCGCTCGAGGACGTCGATATGGCCGAGGCGCGTGCCGAGCTCGCGTGCGAGCGCAGCCGTGCCGTCGGGAGAGCCGTCGTCGACGATCAGCACGCTGGCGCCGGGGACGTGGGCGCGGATGCCCTCGAGCAGCTCGACGAGGTTCTCGGCCTCGTTGAGCGTCGGGATGACGATGAGGACGTCCTCGTCCATGGCGGCGCGCTAGGGGACCCACCCTTCGGCGGCGAGGCGCTCGTCGATCAGCTCGGCGATCAGCGCGTGGCCGGCCTCGTTCGGGTGGACGATGTCGTAGGGGCTGAAGAGCTCGGTCTTGCCGCGGCGTTCGAACTCGGCGTCGGCGTCGGCGAGCGGCACGCCGAGCCGGCTGGCCACCTCCCGCATTCGCTCGTTGTAACGGGCGTGGACGGCCACGTAGGAGTCGTAGTCAGGGAACGTGTTGAGGGCCCAGGTCTGCATCACCTCGTTCCGCCGGTAGGGCTCGGTGAGCGGGCCCACGGGCTCGGTGACGAGGACCGGATGCGCGCCGCGCGCGCGCACGGTTCGTACCAGCGCTTCGAGGTTGAAGGCGAAGTCGTCGAGGTCGACGCGCGGCCGGTAGACGGGCGGGAGGACCGGCTTGGCGGGCTCTGCGGGTAGGGTGAGGAGCGCGAGCGCGCCCGCCAGGCTCCGGTACGTCGCGAGCCGCCGGGCCTCTTCGGCGATCGCACGCAGGGCAGGGGTTCGCGGCTCCCGTCCCTCGATTCCCGTCGCCACCCCGTGGTCATTCCAGCCGAACATCGCCGTCACGATGTCGGCGCCGAGACCGCCGAGGTAGGTCTCGTAGTAGCGCAGGCCCTGAAGCGAGCTGTAGCCATAGACGCCGGCGTCGATCACCGTGAACCGATCTCCGCCCCGCCGGCGCAGCCGCTCGCCCAGCGCCTCCGGGTAGGGACGGTCGCGGCAGAAGTGGAGGCGACCGCACGCCCACAGGCCATAGGTCACCGAGTCGCCGAGGGCGAGGATGCGTGTTTCGCCCGGCCGCTTGCGGGGCTCGAACTCCGGCCCGACGAAGCCGAGCGAGTTGATGTACCCGATGCGGCCCGGGAGCCAGGCGTCGGGCCGGAGCCGCCACTGGAGCACGGAGTCGTAGACGCGAGTTCCGAAGAGGTCGTCTCCGCCGCCGGGTCGCATCGGATACATGCGCGCCGAGACGCGCGCCGCGATCGCGTGCTCGACGCCGGCGAGGCGAACGAGCGCCTCCGCGGCGCCGACCAGCGCCACCGTCATGCCGAGCACGACGGCGAACGCCCGGGCGGCCCTGAGCATGCGCAGGGGCCCGATCCGGCGCCCTCAGGCGCCGGCGACGGCGTAGCGGACGCTCAGCTTGGTGAACCGGTGCGCCGCCAAGTCGGCGATCGGGATGCGCCACACGACCTGATTGCCGTGTCGCTCCGCGCCCCGGTTGGCCGATGTCACGGGCCCAGGCAGCGTGACCGCGATGCTCCCCACCGCCGTGACGTTCGGGGACGGGGAAGGCTTCGGGTTGCGGACGATCACGCGCAGGCGCTCGCCGCCCGGCACCGCCTGGCGCCGGACGATCAGCGTGCGAAATGCCTCGGCGGTGGAGAGCTTCGTCACGTCGTTGAAGCTCGCCTGGAGGACGGCCTTGTTCTCCGCCGGCGTGATGGAGTGCACGGAGACGTTCGGCGAGCTAAACTTCGCCCGCTCCGCCTCCAGGTTCGGCCCCCCCGGGTACGTGATCGTCATCGTTCCCGAGCCGTCGCGGTTGAGCAGGGACTCGACCTGGAAGCAGCCCGTGCACGCGACCGCCAAGAGCGCAGCGGCGGCCCGAAGGAGCCCGTTCCGGGCCGACGTCGAGGAGGGCGGGTCGGATGGCATTCCGCGTTGGCTATGCGGGACGCCGGGAGGTGTCAAGAGTCGAGCTATCTCGGCGCAGGACTGGCGGAGATCCGACCGGTCTACTTCACGATCGCAGTGACGAAGCTTCTCGGCTGGACACGCCGCCCGCGCCCGTGGCACCTACGGGCCGCGGGCCCGCGTCGGCCGCAGGAGGCGGGAGGACGCGCCTGAATGGCAAAGCGTGGGGCAACGACGTGGACGCACGGCCCGCCGGCGCTAGCGTGAGTCCCTTCTGTCCCGTCTGCGACGCCACCAACCCTCGGCTGCGCTACCGTCTCACCCACTTCTCGATCTTCCGCTGCGCGGACTGCGCGCAAGTCTACCTCTGGCCCCTGCCGAGCGAGGAGGAGATACGGCGGCTGTTTGCCAACCTCTACACGACGGGCGACACGATGCTGCCCGAGCTCCGCGGCTACTACGCCTACTGCTTCGACGACTCACCGGCGAACCCGCTCGTCCAGACCTACGAGCACTGGCTCGCCGCCCTCGAGCGACACCATCGGCCGGGTACGATCCTCGACATCGGCTGCGGCACGGGGCTCTTCCTCGCGGTCGCCCGCCGGCGGGGCTGGGTCCCCTTCGGCGTCGATGAGTCGGGCGAGGCGACGCGGCACGCGCGCGAGCGCTTTGGGCTCGACGTCGAGACCGGCGACTTCGCCGCCTTCGCGGCGGGGGGCCGCACCTTCGACGCGATCACGATGTGGGACATCATCGAGCACGCGCGCCGGCCGGTGGAATTGCTCGCCGCCGTCCGCGGCTCGCTCGCGCCGGGCGGCGTGATCGGGCTGTCGACGCCGAACGAGCGCAGCATCCTCGACCTCGTGGCGGGCACGCTCTACCGCGCGACGGGGGGCCGGGTCACGGGGCCGCTCGAGAAGTTCTACATCGACCAGCACTTCCTCTACTTCTCGCCCGCGACGCTGGAGGCGGGGCTCGGCCGTGCCGGGCTCGGGCTCGCCGAGCTCGGGCTCGAGAGCACGGACCTGCGCCGTCTCGCGCTCTCGCTGCCGAAGCGGCTCGTGCTGGCGACGCTCTTTCGCGTCGGGCGCTGGATGGGACTCGACAACCGGCTGTTCGCAGTCGCGCGGGCGACGGCCTGAGCTCATCCTGCCCCGGCGGCGGCCGGCTGTCGTCACGAGAGAAGTGGATAAACGACTTGCTAGCTGAAGCGGCGCGTCACGAGCTGCACCCGATCGCGGGCCCGCGCGAAGCGCTCGGCGAGCGCACGCGCGTCGTCGTCGAGCACCGGACCGAGTAAAGCCCAGCTCGCGCTGATCCGCTCGACCTCGCGGGCCGTGTCCTGAGCGGGGCTCGTGGTCTGTCCGCCGATCGTGTTGGTGGCGATCCGGTCCCGGAGTGCCAGCGCCTGCTCTCGGAGTGACATCTCGGGCGGTGTTTCCGTCGCGGCGTCGACCAGCTTCTCCAGGCGGACACAGAGCTTCTCCCGCCTCGGGCGCGTTGCGGCGGGATCGAGCCGCGTGCCTCGAAGACACTCGGGCTGCGCCGCTACAATGTGCTGGCAGGCGGCATGCATCCGCTCTGCCAGCGGTTTTTCCACCGCGTCCCCGAGCGTCGCGACCTCCAGCCGCAGCCAGGCCGCCCAGGCCTCATCCACTGCCTTGCCGGTCTGCTCGGGTGGAGGAGCATCCTCACCCGCGAGCGTGGCCGCAAGCGCATCCAGCTGATCGCAGATCCCCCGGGCCTGCTGGACGAGCGCCTCCTGCGCCAGCTCGTGGCGCCGGCTCCTGCGCTCGAAAAACCGATCGCACGCCGTCCGGAACCGGTGCCACAGCGCGTCGCTCTGCGCGCGCGGAAGCGACCCGCTTGCCTTCCACTCGGCGTGCAGGCGCCTCATGGCCGTCGTGGTCGCATCCCAGTCGGTCGAGTCGGCGAGCGCCTCGGCCTGCTCGCAAAGCGCCGTCTTCGCCGTCGCAGCACTGCGACGCTCGGTCTCCAGACCGGCGAAGTGCGCCTTCCGGCGGGCAAAGAACGTGTCGCACGGCGCTCGAAACTCCTGCCACACCGCCTTCGCGTGACGAGTGGGCACGGGTCCGATCTCCTTCCACTCGGCCTGGAGGCGCTTGATCAGCTCGGCGGTCTCGTTCCAGGCGGTGGACTCGGCGAGGGCCGCGACCTGCGCGCACAGCCCGCGCTTCTTCTCGAGGTTCTCGGCGAGATACGCGTCCGAGCGTTTACGTAGCTCGTCGCGCGCGGAACGGAAACGCTCCCAGAGGCTCTGCGCCTTGTCTGCCGGCGCGCGAGCAACGGCCGCCCATTCCTCCTGGAGTCGCCCGAGCTGGCGCGCTCCCTCGGCGGGGTCGTTCGATTCGAGGAGCGCCTCGGCACGCCGGATGAGTTCCTCCTGCGCCGCGACGTTCGCCCAGCGCCGCCATTCGTCGAGCTCTTCCGACTGTCGCAGCCGTCGCAGGAGCTCGTCCCGCAACTCGGACACGCGCTTCGTCCACGCCGGCCGCCGCTCCGAGGGTGGGAGCGGCCCGAGATCGACGAGGGCGGCCTCCGCCATCTGGAGCTCGCGCCGCGCGGTCTTCGCGTCGAACGATTCGGCGCCCGCCAGGTCGTGCAGCCGGGCGCAGAGCGCCTCGAGACGCCTCACGTTCTGGCGCTGCGCTTCGCTGCGGCGAGCGTCGGCCTCCTGCTGCCGCCGCGCGAGCTCCTCGCGGGCGCTCTCGAGCCGCCGCCGCAGTGTGATGGCACCGGGGGTCTCGGCACCCGACCGGGCGACCGCGGCCCAGCGCGTCTCGAGAGCCTGCCACATCTTCTCGGCGGGGACGGGTAGGGCCGCGGCCAACGCCTCGGCCTCGACGACCACCGCCTCGAGCTTCCCCTCGAACGCCTCGCGCGCGATCCGTTGCTGGCGGCGCGCCGTCGCCTTCTCGCAGCCCAGCTGGAAGCGCCGTGCCAAGGCTGCGACCTGTTCGTCGGAGACGGGTTCGAGGCGGTGCCATGCGGCAATCGCGTCGTCGAGGGTACTCGGTGCGGCGGCGTCATCGAGCCCCTCGACGCGCTCGCAGAGAGCGGTACGCGCCGCGAGGTTCTCCTGCACGGCACGCCGACGCGTCTCGGCTTCGTCCTGACGGCGCGCCAGGCTCCCCGCCTCGTCGAGGACCGAATCGCAGGCCTCTTGGAATCGTTGCGCGACGTCTTCCCGGGGCTCGATCTCGCGCGCGATACCCGCCCATTCCTGCTCGATAGTACGGACCTGCTCGGCCGCCCCGAGGAGATCGCGCCTGCCGATCAGCCTCTCGACCGCGAGACAGAGCTCGAGCTGCCGTGCGCGTCCTTCCTTCATGCCCATCGGGAGCCGCTCGACGGCGCTCGTGGCCAAGAGCGTCCGGGCTCGCTGGCGTACGCTCTTCGGGGCGGTGCGGCTGTCGGCGATCGCGCGCAGCATCGTCGCCTCGGTGATTCGCTCGAGCGCCTGCAATGCGAGATCGGTTTGGCCGTCAGCGACCGCGATGCTCTGCAGGATCTTGGGGTCCTCGATGCGCGCGAGCGCGGCGCGTCGGATCATGGGATCCGCCGCGTTCCGGACGACGTCGCGCAGCACGCGGTCGCCGGTCGTGCGGGCGAGGGCGGCGTGTCGGATGCTCTCGTGTGCCGCGGTCATCGCAATCGCCGCGAGGCTGCGTTCGTCGGAGAGGCGCGCGAGCGCCGCCTCGCATTCGGCGGGCGACCCGTCGGAGCTGGCCACGACAACGCGGATCTCTCGGGCGCGCTCGGTGGCAAATGCGCGTAAGTCCTCGTCCGTCTCGCTCTGCGCCAGCCCGTCGAGCTGTTCGGGGTCTTCGAGCTTCTTGATGGCGATCCGCCGAACCCGCGCGTTCGGATCGCTCCGCGCGATCGTTTCCAGGCGCGCCTGATCGCGGGAGCCCATCTCCCGTACCGCCGCCACCCGAACCTCGGGGTCGGAGCGACGCCAGCGGGGCCGGAGGTAGTCGAGGATCTCCATCGCTCTGGTCCTGGACAGCGTCTACTACGGCGCACGCCGAGTGCCCAGCAGGGCGCCACTCCGCCCGCGGGCCCGACACGCCCGATACGGGCAAGAGAGTCGAGCCTCACTCCATCGTGACGTGAGAGCTCAGCCGGCCCCGGCGTCGGCTGCCGGGGGCACGACGACCAGGCGGGGGTCGGCCCAGCCCGCGAGGTCCGGCCGCTCGCCGAACCCGTTCTGCGCGCTCAGCCGGAAGGCGAGATGCACCCGCTGCCCCGCGTAGGCGGCGAGGTCGAGGTCGGCCTTCCGCCAGCGGCGGTCCTCCGGCCGCCGCTGCGGGTCGATCGTCGCGTCGAGGAGGCGCGTGGTCTCGCCCGCGGCGGTCTCGACGTCGATCGAGAAGCGCAGCTCCGATTGGTTGATGGCCGTGAGCCAGCGGTCGGGATTCATGCCGTAGGCGAGCCTCAGGTGCGCGTGCGGCGGGACCTCGACCGGGAAGCGGAGGATGCTCGTCCCCGGCCGGCGCGTCGGCTGCTGCGCGATCACCGGCTCGAAGGGCCACGTGGCCGCGCCGACCAGCGCGCGCCCCTCGGCGGCCGCGAGCGTGCGCACGACGCCGTCGCCGCTATCGAGGGCGAGGGCCGCCTCGGGAAGGTGCTCCGCGAAGCGGAACACGACCGGCCCGGGGTCCGGGTCGCGGCGCCCGAGCGCAGTCAGGATGAGGCCCCACGGGCGCATGCTGAAGGTCTTCGCCATCTCGTAGCGCTCGACCAGGTGGGCGAAGAGCTCGGGGGCGTTCTCCTGGAACGGGCGCAGGTTCATCGAGTACTGCGAGACGCTGTAGATCACCGTGCCGACGTCGTGGCGCTCGAGGTCGGCGATCAGGCGCCGGTCCAGGTCCGGGTAGGGGCTCACCGGCCAGATCACGTAGGCGCGCGTGCCGGCGTCGCGGGCGAGCAGGAACTGGATCAGAGGCTGGTAGGGGAAGACGGGCAGGGGCGCGCCGGGCGGGACGTTCGCCTCGACGTAGCGGCCGACCTCGCCGAGGACGTCCGCCTCGTCCTCGCTCACGTGTACGGTGCCGCCGGGCAGCGCGACCGTGTACGCGGTGTAGGCCCGGAGGTCGGCGGCGAGCCAGGCGGAGGCGGCGAGCGCGACCCCCACGACGAGCCAGCCGACGGCGGCGCCGGCCCGCCGGGCGAGGCGCGGTGCGCGGCCGAGCGCGTCGCTCACCAGCATGACGATCAGGATAAGGGTCGGATAGAACAGGACCATCAGGTGGATCCAGTCGCGCGGCTTGTTGAAGGCGAGGAGAAAGGCGGCGGCGAGGAGCAGGAGCACCACCCGGGCGGCGCGCTCCTGGCGGTCGAGGCGTGCACGCCGGCGCCACGTGAGGACGGCGGCGGCGAAGGCCACGGCGAAGGGCAGGTAGTAGAGGGGCTTCAGGCACATCTCCCAGAACGCCGTCGAGCGGTAGAGCCAGCTCGCGCTCAGCTCGCGCCAGTAAAGCGTGATGATGATGCCCGGGAAGTAGCCGAAGACCTGGATCCGGAAGGCGGGATCCTGGACCAGCAGCGGCCGGAGCGCGGGGAGCCCGGGGTAGGGGAAGGTGCGGGCCCAGCGGAGCGGCATGACGACCGTCTGGGCCCACATGTCCGACAACGCTCCCGCGGCCCAGAAGTAGGCGAGGGCGGGAAGGCCGACGGCCACCGCGGCAAGGCTGAGGACGAGGAAGCCGCGCAGCCGCCCCGCGGCCGGCGGCAGCGCCAGCGGTACGATGGCGAGCGCCAGGAGAGCGGTCGCGCCGGAATCCTGCTTGCAGAGGAGCGCCGCGCCGCCGAGCGCGCCGGCGACCGCCAGGCGAGCGATCCCGGGCGCGGGCAGACCCCCAACGAGAAGCGTCACGGCGAGCGTCGCGAAGAAGATGCCGAGCGTCGAGTAGGAAACCATGTGCCAGTGCGGGAAGGCCCACATCCGGTAGGCGACGAAGAGGAGGGCCGTCGCGAGCGCCGGTGTCGGCGGCATGACGGCCCGGGCGAGACGGTGGACGCAGAGCGCCATCACGGTGAAGACGACGACGGCGAGGACGCGCGACACCTCCAGGGTGGGCCCGAACAGCCGGAAGACGGCGGCGAGGAGATAGAAGCAGCCCGGGAACGGCGCCGGGATCACGACGTCGCGATAGAGGACCTTGCCGCGCAGGATCTCCGTCGCGGTCTGCAGCACGAAGCCCTCGTCGAGGATGCCGATCCACCGGTCGTAGATCGCGAGCTGCAGGAGCAACGCGGCGGCGAGGACGATCAGGCGGCCGAACGCTGGGCGCACGGCGCCGGGTGTACCACACAGCGCTGGACCCTGCGCCCGGGCGCCGCGTATAGGGGCGCGATGTCCCGGCGCGTGTGCTGCCTCGGCGTCGGCGCCGCGGTCGCGCTCGGCGTCGCGGCCTACCTCGGGCTCCACTTCCTCGAGCCGCCGCTCGCGATCACCTGGAGCTACGCGCACCTCGGCCGGCGGGCAGCGTTGCCGTGGATTGCCGCCGCCCTCGTCGGCCTGCTTCCCGCGGGCACGGCGCTCGCGTGGAGCCGGCCGTGGGCGCAGCGCGCGCTCGGCCACCTGCGGTGGCGGACGCTGCTCGTGGGCGGCGCACTCCTCGGGGCGATCCTGTTGCCGCTCGGCCTCTCGTTCCCTGCGCCACCCTTCTCCGTGGACGTCGTCTTCTTCGCCTACGCCGTGAAGACCGGCACGGGCGAGAATGCCCGCTGGGACCTGCTGCTCCGCACCTTCAAGCACCTCTCTTCGTGGGTCCGGCCCCCCTGGGACGCGCTGTCGGTGATCCACGTGGCGAATGGCGTCCTCGCCACGGTTGCCTTCGTCGCCCTCGTTCTCAGCGTCCGCCGGCTCACGCGCACGTGGGGCGAGGCCGCCGCCGCCACGGCCCTCTGCTCGACGGCCTTCGGGACCCTCCAGCTCGCGATGGGCTACAGCGACATCTACCCGTTCCCGCTCGCCGTGACCGCCGTCTACTGCGCCACTGCACTCGGTGCGCTCGCCGGCGATGTGCACCCCGCGTGGCCGCTCGCGATCGCTGCCCTCGCCCCATTCTGGTACGTGGCGCTGGTCCTGCTCCTGCCCTCGGTGCTGATCGTGGTCTTCGAGTCGCTGCGGCGGCCTCGCGGACTGGCACGCCTGGCCGTCGCGGGCGCGGCGGCGCTCGGTCTCGCCGGCGTGGCCACCGTCCCGGGCTTCGGCCAGCCCTTCGCCTGGCGCGCCTTCCTGGCCGCGGCCGTCCGCGACAGCAAGTACGAGCTCGGCCTCGACCCGAACTCGAGTCTGCTCCCACGCGACTTCATGCTGGGCGGCACGCACGCGCGCGAGGTCCTGCACACGCTCCTGCTCGTGGATGGCATCGGCTGGATCCTCCTCCTCGGGCCCGGCGCCTGGCTCGCGCTCCGCTGCGCACGCGAC
>VBKF01000065.1 GCA_005888095.1 Deltaproteobacteria bacterium
CGCACGCGGCCATGGCGAGAGTCGTGCCGAGCGGGGGAGGCGACCCCGGGCGACTTTCGACGCCCACTGCGACGTCCGCCACCAGCCGCCGCAGGGTCACCTCCCCCGCTCGCGCGACCCAGGCCTCGCCGTGCCGTGTGCCTCGCTCATCACCGGGAGGAGCGTTAGCGCTCCGATCCATCCCGGTACGCGTCCGCCAGAACTCTGTGCGTGCCACGTCTTTCGCTCGAGCGCAATCACGGCCCGCGGCTCGAGAGGCCGGAACACGCGCGGACGTCGCGCGCTGCGGACAGCGGGACGAAGAAACGACGGTGGCGCTGCGTAAATAGCGTGGAAGACTGTTTACCGACTACCGAGTATGAGCTACCTCACCTCGATCGGGTTCGTCTCCACCGTCTCCGGCGTCCGCTCGACCCGCGGCTCGCATGTCGACAGGACGACCGGCGCTCGCCGCACCGCAGGCACCCCCACGACCTTCAGCCGCGCGCCCGGCCCGCGCACCTCGTAGCAGCCTTCCCGCTCCGGCAGCTCCGATTCGACGCGCACCGACTCCCCGCCGAGGCGCGCCTCCCGGCGCACCAGCACCGGCGGCACCGTCGCGGCATGGAGCGTGACGACGACGCCCTCCCCCGCCGCATATCGGTCGAACTCCGTCCGCGCGAACACCCGCGCGTTCCCCGCCGAGAGGTTCTCGTCGACGCGCGACGTCGTGGCTTCCCAGAAGCGGGGGCGGCCGACGTCGACGTGGAGGAAGCCCTCCTTGGCGTAGTAGCCGGCGCCGCAGCAGTCGAGGTCGCGGACGCGATGCCAGAGGCGCGG
The DNA here is from genome assembly GCA_005888095.1 of Deltaproteobacteria bacterium. Taxonomy (GTDB): domain Bacteria; phylum Desulfobacterota; class Binatia; order DP-6; family DP-6; genus DP-3. The sequence continues at coordinate 820 of VBKF01000065.1, forward strand.
GAGGTCGGTGCGGGGGAAGGCGAGGTCGGCGGCAAGGCCCTCGGTGTGGAGGGAGCCGCCGGCCACCGCCCTGCCCTGCGCCTTCAGGTCCTGGTTGTAGTCGGGGCTCCGGTAGCCGGAGAGGACGACGAGCGGCTTGCCGCCCGCGGTGTGCTGGAGCCAGGCGAGGACCTCGACCAGCCGGAGCGGGACGTCGGTCTCGCGCGCGTCGCCCTGCGAGCGGAAGAGATGGCGGATGCGGCCGATCGCCTGAGTGTCGTAGGTGGCGTCGCCGCGACGATAGCGGACCGTCGCCCGCTCGTCGGTGTGGGCATTGACGAGCGACAGGGTCCCGTCGCCGGTGACGAAGAAGCGGGACGCGAGGAGGAGCGCGGCCAGCACTACCGGATGAAGGCGCGCACCTCGCACGCGAGGGCGTCGGTGATGCGGATGCGGGCGATCGGCATGAGCCCGGGCGGGAGCCGGTCGGGCAGGAACCACTCGCAGGCGAGCGACTCTGGCCCGCAGGCGAGCGCGCCGCCCGTGATCCGGCACTCGAACGACGAGCTCACGTAGTGGATGACGTTGCCGTCGGGGTAGGTGAAGATCTGATGGTGCTCGGGCGCCGAGTAGACGCCGATCAGGCGGACGGGCTCGACTTCGAGGCCGGTCTCCTCGCGGACCTCGCGGACGACGGCCTCGGTCACCGACTCGCCCGGCTCGACGCTGCCGCCCGGGAGCCCCCACAGCCCGTTGTCGTCGCGCTTCTGGAGGAGGACGCCCTCCGGCCGGAGGATGACCGCCGAGACGCCGGGCCGGATGACCATGCGTCAGCGTAGCGGTCGCGACGCGGTGCGTGCAAGCCGAGCGAGCGACGGTCCGCCGCTCAGCGGCCGCGCTCGAACTCCCGCGCCAGGCCCAGCAGTCGGCGGCGGACGAGCCTCGGGTGGAGTCCGAGCGCGGCGCACACGTTCTCGAACGAGTAGGGCCAGTCCTCGCCGCGCTTCAGCACCCAGCGACGGGCCTGGACCGCCAGCCGCGCCTGGTCCTTCGGCCCGCCGCCGATCGTGTGGGTTAGACAGCGGACGGCGTCGGCGAGGACGGCGCAGAGGAGCGCCCGCTCGCCGCTCCCGCGGTCCCTGAGAACCGATGCCCAGGGCTCCTCGGTCTCGGGAGCGGCCTGGCGGCTGGATCCTGATACCTGCGCGTGCATGCGTGGAATAGGTCACTGCATGCGCCGTGCCCGCGGTAATCGACGAGCCGGCGGCGCCGGAACCCGAACGGAGGGACCGCGACGACGGGGGTGCCGCGACCGTTTGTTCGTACCTGTCTACCGCACGGCGGCGCGGAGAGCCGGCAGCTGCTGCACCGCGTCGGTCGAGAGTGCCAGCACGTTGCCCGCAGCGACGCGGGCGATCTTGCCGCGGATCGTTCCCCGGCGGACGGCCGCGGCGAAGCGCGCAAGGACGCGCTCCGCGCGCACGAGGTTCCGTACGGCGCGCCGGCCGGCGGCCGTGCTGGCCGAATCGACGAGGCGCCGCGCGAACGCCACCCGGAGCTGGAGCGAGCTGGCGAGGCGCCGGCCGCCGAGCGCCAGGCGGGGAAGGCCGTGCAGCACGGTGTCGAGTGCGTCGAGGCGGCACATGACGGCGTTGAAGCCGGTTTCGGGCGTGTGGTCGCAGCCCTCCTCGGCGCAGGTATCGATGGTGCAGGGATCGTGGTCGTCGCACGCCGTCGCGCAGGCGAGGACGGGTGGAAGCGTCGTCGTTATCGTCGTGGTCGTTGTCGTCGTCGTGGTGGTGGCGCCGCCCACGACGGTCGTCGTGGAGCTCGATGTCGTGGACGTGCTCGGCGTACTCGCGGTGGATGACGTGGTCGTGACCGTCGTGGTGGTCGAGGTCGACGAGGGGGGGAAGACCTGGTCGGTGAACACGTAGACGGCACCGGCGTTCGGGGCGGCGGTGTCGTCGAGCCACGAGCCGACGACCACGAGGTTGCCGTCCGCGGCGAGCGAGGCGCCGAACTGGTCGCCCGGGGCGGGCGTGGGGTTCTCGAAGGTTGCGAGGACCACGCCCGACGCGGCGTCGAAGAGGTAGGCGATGCCGGCGTCGGCGGCGCCCGTGTCGTCGAAGGGTGCGCCGATCAGGACCGCGCTTCCCGCGATCGCCACCGCCGAGCCGAAGCGACCGTCGGGGTTCGCAAGGGGGTTCAGGAAGGTGTGGAGGAGCGCACCCGTCGACGCGTCGAACAGGTGCGCCGCGCCGGCGTTGGCGGCGACGGTGTCGTCGAAGGGCGCGCCGACGAGGATCATCGTGTCGCTGGCGGCCACGGCCGAGCCGAAGAGATCGCCCTCGCGCGGGTGCGGCGCCTGGAGCGTGTGGAGCAGCGCCCCCGTCGCGGTGTCGAAGACGTAGGCCGAGCCGGCATTGGGCTTCGTCGTGTCGTCGAAGGGGGCGCCGACGACGGCGATTGCGCCGGCCGCGGCGACGGCGTCGCCGAAGAGGTCGTAGTCGGCGGGCGTGGGGTTCGCGAGCGTCTGGACGAGGGCGCCGGTCCGCGCGTCGAAGAGGTACGCCGCGCCGGCACCGGGGGCGCCGCTTGCGTCGAACGGCGCGCCGACGACGACCGTGTCGCCCGCCGCGGCGAGCGCGAAGCCGAAGAGGTCGTCGAAGGCGGGGGTAGGCTTGGTGAGCGTGCGGACAGCGCTGCCCTGGAAGAGGAAGACCGCACCCGCGTGGGCGGCGCCGCTGTTGAAGTGCGGCGCGCCGACCAGGAGGTCGGAGCCGACGGCGGCGACCGCGGCGCCGAACTGGTCGCTCGCGGCGGGCGCCGGCTCGAGGAGCGTGGTCAGGAGCGCGCCCGTCGCCGCGTCGAGGAGGTAGGCGGCGCCGGCGTCGCTGGCGGCGGTGTCGTCGAAGCGCGCGCCGACGAGCAGGTTGCCGCCGGCGAGCGTCACGGCGGAGCCGAAGAAGTCGTTCTCGGCGGGCGTGGGGTCGAGGAGTGTGGCCGCCCGAGCGGTGCTCGCCAGGAGCATGAGGACGAGGAGGCGGGTCAACGGCCTGACCCCGCGTCAGTCGCCCGTCGCTCCGGCCCCGGCCGTTGCGGCACGCGTCGCCTGCCCATCCCCGGGGGAGCAACGGGCGTGCCGGGGCGGGTCGGCGTCGCCGCGCGGCGCCGCCCTGGGGCTCAGCGCTCGCCGATCAGGTAGGTGGCGCCCGCGGGCCCTGCGTCGGCGGTATGGACGGTGTCGCGCGGGAGCATCAGGCGGTCGCCGGGACCGAGGCGGAGCTGGCGCCCCTCGGCGCCGAACGCGATCTCGCCCGAGATGACCCAGATGCTCTCGTCGTGATCGTGCGAGTGCGGGGAGTAGTGGGCGCCGGGGTCGTCGGTCCACTGGAAGACGGAGAAGCCATCGCCCTCGAGGCGCTCGCGGAGGGTGGGTTCGGTGGGAGCGTCGGGGCCGGGCCAGGGGATGACCTCGAGTCGCATGGTGCGTGTCAGCGCGTTCCGGGGCGCTTGGATCCTGCGAGCGCCTGGAGAAGCTCCGAGCGCGTCCGGTCGAGGTCCTTCGTCAGCGTCGCGAACTGGAGGTCCATGCGCTCCCGGAGCGCGGCGACGTTGAGGTCCAGGCGCTCGCGGAGCTCGCCTACGCTGAGGTCCAGGCGCTCGCGGAGTGCGCCGACGCTTACATTCAAGGCGGCGACGCTTGCCGACAGCGCTCCGAGCTCCTGGGTGTCTCTGTCGACGGTAGTCCAGAGATGGGTCCCGAAGAAGCCGAGGACGGCGACGAGGATCATCGTGAGCGTGCCGAACCCCCGCAGGAGCATGCCGCGGAGCTGCGCCGTCAGCGCCGCGATCTCGTCCTCACGCGAACGACCATTCGGCGGAGCGGCGGCGCGCTCGTCGAGCGGCATGGCCCGGGTGTAACGCCGGCCCTCGGCGGAGTCAAAGCCCTGCCGAGGAACATTCCGCGACGAAGTGATTTGACCTCATGCTTCGCCGCCGCTAGAAGCCTCGTACCGACCGGCGATGCCCGCCGTCACCGTACGCGAGTGCTGGAACGCGATGAATGCCTGGTCGCGCGCCCGCGCCGCGAGCGAGGTACAGAGCTTCACGAAGCGGCAGCCCATCGTGAGCGCCTGCGTCCTCGCCTACCTGGAGGACGACGGGCAAGACGCGGTCGGGGTCGGGTTAGCCGTGCGGTCCGCTCTACAACCGTTGGGCACCGTCGAGCTTGCCGAGCTCGCGGTCGAACGTGCCGAGCGGCAGGTTGCCGGCTTTGCGTGCCGCTTCGAGGACCAGGCAGTCTGAGAACCCGAGGGCCGGCCTCCTTCGGAAGTGGCGCAGCGCCGCGGCCACCACGTCGGAGTCCTGCAGCGTCAGATCGTTGTGGCTGAGCAACATCTCGACGGCGGTGGCGATCTCCGGCGCGTCGAGATCGTACACCGCCGACAGCACCCAGGTGGCCTCGGCCAGCACGAGGTGCGACACCCAGGCTCCCTTCGCGACGAACGTCTCCGCGGCTGCAACCTGCCTCGGGTCGTCGCGTGTGACGAGGCGGACGAGAACATTGGTGTCAACGGCTCGCACGCCGTCCTCTGACGTGGCGTCGAACGCCCTCCTTCATCTCCTCGAGGGTGCGCGGCTGGGGCCTGCGGTGGGGGAACAGCGCTCGATGCACCTCTTCCGACGTGTAGCGGGCGGCACGCCGCACGACGATCTTCTCGCCCTCCTCGGCCCATTCCAGGACCGAGCCCGGTCCCACACCGAGCTTCCGACGAACTTCCGCCGGCACGGAGATCTGGCCCTGGGCCGTCAGCTTGGATTGCGCGATGGCCATAGCCGAAATTACCACGGTAATGGGATGTGGGCAAGCTCGTCGGCTCACGGCTCGGCGGGCGCTGCCTGCTGGTCGCTCCGTCGCAAGGGGCCCACGCGTCGCCGGCGGAAAGGATCTACCGCGCGCGCTCCGCGTCGAGCTTCCGCGCGGCATCGACGAGGTCGCTCGCGTTGACGATGTGATAGCGGTCGAGCATCTGCCGAGACTTCCAGCCGACGAGCTGCATCGCGACGCGCTCCGGAACGCCGGCGCGGACGAGGTTTCGGACGGCCGTCCGGCGAAAGTCGTGGAGCACGCGGCCCGGCACCCCGGCGGCGCGGCATGCCGTCGCCCACGCCTTGTTGAAGCTCCCGATCGGGTCGCCGTTCGGGCGGGTGAAGACATGGGCGACCGCGCGTCCCAGCTCGCGTTCGCGCTCGCGCGTGACCGCCCGGCGGCGTTCGAAGAGCGCGCGGAGCTCGGCCGTGAACGGGAACACGCGGCCCTCGCCGGTCTTCGTGGTGCCGGGGTCGAGCCGGACCTCGCCGACGTCGAAGGCGACGTTCGTCCAGCGGAGCCGGGCGGCTTCGGACCGCCAGCGCCAGCCCGTCGTGTAGAGGAACGACACGAGGTCGGCCAGGTCCGGCGGCAGCCGGCGGCGGACCGACTCGAATTCGTCCCGCTCGAAGAACCCCCGCCGCACGTTGTCCTCGCGCAGGAGGGCGATGTGCGGCCGCGACGGGAGCGTCCCCGCCGCGATCGCGAGCGTGAACGCGCGCTGCAGGACGGACAGCTCGCGGTTGATGGTGGCGTTCTTCGCGCCCTCGTCCTGTCGCCGGGCGACGTACCGTCGGACGTCCGTGGTCGTGATGGCGGCCATGCGGCGCCGGCCGAAGAACGGCCCGAGGTGCAGCCGCACGTGGCGTTCGACGTCGACGAGCGAGCGCCTGCGGTTGATCCGGTAATCATCCAGGACCTCGCGGACGGCGGCGCAGAACATCAGCCGGGGGAACGGCGGCGTGACGCCCGTGCGCGTGGTAGTCCCGCGGTCGCGCTGTTTCACATGCGTTTCGGACACCGTTACATCGCCACGCCGGCGGAGTCGCACGTCGCGCCGCCGGCGCGCCGGTAGATCGTCCGCGCGTCGGCCGAACGAGTCGCTGACCGGACCGCCGCGCGCGCTCGCTGTGCAAGAGCGACGCCAGCTATCGCACTGGCGCTCCGGGGCCGGTTCCATCCGCCCCAGCGCACCGCACGGTCAGCGCCCGTCTCGCACGTGGGTCATTTACGTCGTAAACGGACCACGCCGCGCCCCGGATGCTGGTGCCTGTCGTCCGAGGGCAATCCGACGCGCCGTCCGTTAGCATGGCGGTTCGGGAGATAGGCCGACCCGTTGCCTCTCGTACCACGCGCAGGCCTCCTCCACGTCGGCCACGGCCTCGGGCCGGTAAATGGCCTCCTTCACGAGGAGGGGCTACGGATACGCTCGCGCAGCTCTTCAGCGGAGACGCCGACCGCACCTTCGCGGTCTAGCGCGTCGAGACGTCGGTCGAGCTCCGCCTCTTGTTCCTCTGTGAGCGGCAAGGGCTCGCTCTCGCTACTCAGGCTGTCCCACAGCTCTTCGAGGAGTTCGAGTCGCTCGTCGCGGGTGAGCTTCCCGAGGTCAAGTGCCGGCTTCGTCACGGCCAGAGTGTCTCACGCCTGAAGGCGGCGGCCAACCCGTCCTCCGTGGTCTTCGGTTAGCGCCTGACGGCGCCGCGTGGGGATCAGAGCGGGGCGGGGCCAGGTAGATGGAAGGTCGATCGTGCCGCGCCTCGCATCCGATTCGTGCTCGCCGGGTCAAGCGCGCGCAAGCTCCGCCGCGGCGGTGCCAACTTACTGCCCGGCCCGGTGATCCTCGAGCACCTCGACCCGCTCACCATCCTCGAGACGGATGACGTCGACTGGGATCGCGCGCTCCGCCTCGGGATGCTCGCCGGCATCTAATCTGAACCATGCCCTTCGCGGAGGATGGAAACTGTCGACTTATCGGACCGAGGCGAGGGCCGAGGTGGACCTGGTCGTCGAGAGGCACGCGATGTCGTGGCGATCGAGATCAAGCCGGGAAGGCAGGTGACCCCGGCCGACACCAGAGGGCTCCTTTCGCTGACCGGCATGATGCGCCAACGACGTCCGCTCGCGTTGTGGCTCGCATTCCGCGGCGAGTGCGCGCCGCGGTTCGACTCGGGCGTCGAGGCGCTCCCGGTGCTGGAGGCGCTCCGGAGGCTCGCCGCGGAGTAGAGGATACATGGGAACCCGGTCAGTACTCGTCGACGTGCTCCATGACGATCACCTTGAGCATCGTCTGATATCCGAGACCCCGTTTCGCCCCTTTGGCTCGGAGCTTCTCGATCAAGTCATGGTCCAGCGTGATCGACGTCGTCCGGGAGCGCCGCAGCATCTTCCCGGAGCCGGAGCGCCTGATGTCCTCGCCCAGGTCGCGCCGGTCGAACTCCTTGACCTGGGCGTCCACGTGCTTGCGTTCAGTCTTCCTGCCGACAGGCTTCTTCATAGAGCGCTTTCTCCTTTCGACGCATGGCGCGACAGCTTATCGGGCGCCGTCGGTCGCCTCGCCTCGTGAATATCAACGACAGCCGCCGTCCCGTGGCGTCCTCGCCGAGGGCGAGCCAACGCGGCTCGCTGTGGACTGGCTCGACGATGCGCCCGGCGAAGTAGAAGTCGCCGCCGATCAGCGTCTGGACGTGCCGCGGCTCGACGCCATGTTTCCGGTTCTTGGTGAGGTTTCCGATGTCCCAATCGAACTCATGGTCCGCGCCCGTCAATCCGATCAACCAGCTCTAGTCGCTGGGTCGGCGGTGAGCCTCATGTACACGTCATATATATGTGATATAGGGCTCCCTGCAAGGAGCCGCCGGGATGTGAATCGCTCATGTCTGGGACGGCGTCCATTTGGCCGGGCTCACCGTCGGAACGCTGAGGAAGGATCGGCTCACGTCGATAGAGCGGCAATGACCGACGACACCACTCCCGCGTGTGGTACGACGACGAACCATGAGCCGGTCCACGTTCGGCGCCGAAGCCGCCCGGGCGTGTCAGACCGACTGCGTCGTTCAGACCGACTGCGTCGTATAGTCCGGTACGGGCGCCGCGAGATCCACGGACTCGCCCAGGCTGGCGAGCGCCGCGAGCCAAAACCGCGGCAGCGGCGTCGGCACCGTCAGCACGATCCGCGCAATGCGCTGGCGCAGACGCGCGTCGCTTTTCGCTCGACGATAAACGTCCCGCCAGACCTCGATCTCACCACGGTCGAGAATCTGCGCCAACGTCTCGTGGTTCTCGAGATCGCATCGAGTTCGATTCCAGAGCGCGCGCGAGCGCCGGAGCGCGTCATCGGCCATCTCAGCCCTCCAGCACGACGGGCGCGATGCGCCGGGCCCAATACCGTCCACGGGCGGCGAGATGCCCCCAATCATTCCATGGAGGTTTGATGCCTCGGTACTGCGTGAGGTCGATGTCCGTCTTGTCCGCCGGCGCGGCGGCCGCGAGGCGTTCCACCACCTCGGCCAACGGCGAGACACCGCTCGCCTGCCGGTATATCTCGTCGAACGGACGCAGCGCATCGGCGACTCCGTCGTCGCCGAGACGCTCGAACAGCACCACCGTGTCGAGGTAGTCGCGCACCGTGTGCCGCGTCGCCAGCAACCACGCCTTGATCCGCGCCATCTCGGCAAGCGTCGGTACGCGAAGACCGGCCACCTCCTCGGTGTCGAGCGGGCGCGTCCGCCGAAGCTGACGGATCCCCGTGAGCACACCATGGAGCTCGCCGAGGATCAGCACGGGCCGCTGGATGCGTTCCGTTCGCCACCCCGCCGCCGCCTCGAGCGCAGCGAGGACCTCGTCGAAACGGGAACGGAGGTCTTCGAGGACGTGGTCCCCGTCAAGGCTCACGCGGTGCCGAGCATGAATCGCAGCCGCCGTGCCTCCGACGAGAATGGAGCCCGGCACGAGCTTCTGCAGGTGCCGCTCGGCTGCCAATAGTCGCTCCCAGCCCGGGAGGTGCTCTCCGCCCGTAGACATTGGTCTGGATTCTGCCACCCGATCCCCGGGCTGCCAACGGGCGGGTCGACCCGCCTTGATACTTGGGCTTGGAACGCGAGCGCCCGCGTGGCCGTTCGCCGCGACCGGCGTGGCAGCGCGGCTGCAGCACGACGTCGAGGCGCTGCCGCCCAGCTCGCTCGTAGTCGTCGACGAGGTGCAACGTGTGCCCGCTCGCGGGTCGTGGATCGCGGTCGCCAAAGTGTTCGTTTCGTGCTCACAGGGTTCGGGCGCCCGCAAGCTCGGCTGCGGTGGTGCAGCCTGTCTCCGAGCGGGTGACCCGGTGATCTCCTGCGCCTCGACCCGCTGAACGTCCTCGAGACGGGCCACTTCCCGGCAATTGCCCGCCTCAAGAGACCACCGGCCAGCGGGACTGCCAGACCAGCCACAGATCGCGCGGGGTTTGACGTTGTAGCCACGTGGGGCTACATTCGCGCCGTGAAGGCCGTCGCGGTGCGAGAGCTCAAAAACCGCCTCAGCGCCTATCTTCGCGAGGTGGCCGCCGGAGAGGTCGTGCTGGTCACGGACCGGGGCCGGGTGGTGGCGGAGCTTCGGCGCCCGAGCGCCGAGACGCTCCAAAGCCCGGCCGAGCAGGCGCTCGAACGTCTCGTCGCCGCCGGGGTGCTGACGATCGGCCTGCCGCAGGATCCTTCGTCGTATCGGCGGACGGCCGTGCGAATCACACGTTCGAGTCAGACTCTGCTCGACGCCGAGCGAGCCGACCGATGACCCTCTACGCCGAAAGCAGCGCCGTACTCCGCTGGCTGTTCGAGGAGGCCGGTGGGGACGAGGTTCATCGGCTCCTCCGTGATGCGACCAAGGTCGTGTGCTCGCGGCTGACCCTCGTCGAGACGCGACGAGCGATCAGGCGCGCCGTCGCCGAGAAGCTCCTCGACGAGGTGAGCAGCACCGCCGTGCTGGAGGTCTTCGCCCAGGCCGGAGCCGGTTGGGCGATTCTCGAGCTGTCGCGGGAGGTGGCCGAACGTGCGGAGGCATCGTTTCCCGTGGAGCCCGTCCGAACGCTGGACGCGCTTCACCTCGCTAGCGCCCTGCTCCTGCGACAGGCGCTGCCGGATCTCCGCATCCTCAGCACCGATGACCGCGTGCGCTCGAACGGCCGCGGGCTCGGCTTCAAGGTCTTTCCAGCGTGAGGAGCGCTCGCCCCCGCCTCTAACTGCGTAACAGATGCCGTTCCTTGACCAGGGACGGGCGGGTCTGTTCGGCTTCGCCGGAACCGGCATCGGGAGCCCGCGGCTGCGGCGCGCGGTGGCGGCGGCCCCCGGCCTCGGGCCCAGGCGCAGGTCTGCGTGGTGCATGCGGCCCCAGCGCCGTTGTCATGTGGCACGGGCCCTGGTATGAGAAAAGATCATACCAACGAGGATTGGGCCAATGGGCGCCGCGAAAGTTGCGATCACAATTGAGGAAGAGTTGCTGAAGCGCGTCGACCAGCTCGTCGAACAGCGGAGGTTTCCGAATCGGAGTCGCGCGATCCAAGAGGCGGTGCGCGAGAAGCTGGACCGCCTGGATCGAGGTCGCCTCGCCCGCGAGTGCGCGAAGCTGAACCGGGCCTTCGAACAGAAGATGGCGGAGGAGGGGTTGGCGGGAGACCTCGAGGAATGGCCCGAATTCTGAGGGGCGACGTCGTGTGGGCCGACTTGAGTCCGGTCGTGGGCCATGAGCAGGCGGGGCAGCGACCGGTCGTGGTGTTGAGCGCGGATGTGTTCAACGAGCGCTCGGGCACGGTGATCGCGATGGCACTGACGAGCCGGCCCCAACGGGCAGGATTTCCGCTCACGCTCGAGCTGAAGTCATTGAAGTCGAGGAAGCGGGCGTGGGTGAAGATCGCCCAAGTGCGGACGCTGTCGACGCGGCGGCTGGGCCGGAAGCTCGGCCGCGTCGGTCCCGAGGAGCTCGATCGGCTCGTCGAGGGGCTGAATGAGATCATCGCCGCCTGATGGGAGGATCCTCAACCCCGGCCCTCTCAGGGCTGGATCGAGGCCGCGACTTGACCCCCGAGCGGCGACCGGCTACCTAGGCTGCCTTTCAGGCTGCGCCACCCTAGCTCAGTCGGTAGAGCAACTGATTCGTAATCAGTAGGTCGCCGGTTCGACTCCGGCGGGTGGCTCTTGTTTTTCAAGCTTTTCCGCTGCCCGGGAACCGTTCCGAAGCCCGATTGTTCTGAATTTTGTCCGAGTCTGTCCG
>VBKF01000066.1 GCA_005888095.1 Deltaproteobacteria bacterium
CGCGAGCGAAGAATACTGATGACGGCACCCGACGAGCTGGTCGGCCCGCGCGTGCTCCTCCGGCCGTTCGCCCTGGCCGACGTGCCGGCGGTGCTGGCCTACGCATCCGATCCCGAGGTGACCCGCCACCTCCAGTGGGACGCCTACGACGACCCGGCCACCGCGGCCTCGTTCATCCGCTCGACGCTCGGCGGGGGGGAGACGTGGTTCGCGCGCGCCATCGTGCTGCGCGAGACGGACGCCGTGATCGGCGGCGTCGACCTCCGCGTCGTCTCCCCGCCCGACCGCCGCGCCGAGCTCGGGTACGGCCTGGCGCGCGCCTACTGGGGACACGGCTACGCCACCGAGGGGGCCGGGCTCCTGGTCCGCTTCGGCTTCGAGCGGCTCGGCTTGACGCGCATCCAGGCGGCGTGCGCGGTCGAGAACGAGCGGTCGATGAAGACCCTCGAGCGGCTCGGCATGCGGCGCGAGGGACGCCTCGCGCAGTACCGCTGGAAGGCGGGGGCGGCGCGCGACCTGTATCTCTACGCGATCACGCGGGCGGACTGGGACGGCGCGTAAGCCGCCGTCTCACTTCACGAGCGCCATCTTGCCGCTGCCGCACTTGGCGCAGCCGCCGGCGAGCGGGGCGTCGTCGATCTCCATCGAGATGGTGTGCCAATCGATCCCCTTGTTGTCCACCGCTTTGTCCATGACCAAGGTGGCGAACCCGGTCACCGTGTTGGTCAAGGTGTTGCCGTTGCACTTGACGATCGGGATCAGGAACTGCCGCTGCCCGCTGTTGTACACGCAAACCAATTTATGAATCGCGGAGCCGTGGGAGCCGGTCACGGTCGAGATGGTGTCGCCGACGCTGTAGGTCGGGATGGTCTTGCCTCCCCCCCCGCACGAGCTGGCGATCCACTGCTCGATGTCGCCCGTCGCGTTGCCGCCGGAGAAGGTCGTCCACGCCGTGCGGGGCTCCGTGTCCTTCGGAAACTCGGTGTCGGAGGGCATGCAGGAGTTGCTGAAGCACTGATCGATCTCCGGGAACAGGCATTCCCCGAGGACGATGGGGAGGGTGGGCTGCGCCTTGGAGATGCCCTGGAAGGAGGCGATCGCCTCCTTCTGGAGAGTCGAGGTCTTCATGCCGATGAGGCCGGCCACCACGTTGTTGACCGTGATGCTGGGCGTGGCGCGCACCGCGCTCGGGTTGATGCTCGTCTCGGTGAACACGCCGCTGATGTAGGTGCCGACGTGGACGTCGGCCGCCGCCATCGTGAAGGTCTGCCCGTCGACCTTGTTCTTGGCGACGACGCTCGTGGCGTCCGACTTCGCGGTGTTGGCCGAGCCGCCCTTCAGCAGGTTGCGTGCCCCCGCCGACGCGGCGATGTCCGCGACGGTCTGCAGCTCGGTCGCCGAGGTCCCGAGGTGACCGATGTCGATACCGACCACCGTCAGGGCGAAGAAGGCGCCGGTCAGCCACAGCGCCATCAAGATGGCGGCCTGCCCGCGCTGGCCTTTACGCGTCCTCTTCATCGCTACCTACGGGTAGCAACTTCGGTGCCTCCTCCCCGCTCCCCGCGCCGCGGCACATGCGCGCCCCGGCCAGCGGCAAAAATGTGATGCTTCCGTCGCGGCCGTGCCGGACGCCCCGCCCGCCTTGACAGCGCGCGCAGCGACGCGGGATGGCTGTGCAATATGAATGTACCCACCGGGCCGCTCGCGGGCATCCGGCTCCTCGACCTCGGCACGCGCGTCGCGGCGCCCTTCGCCGCCACGCTCCTCGCCGATCTCGGCGCCGAGGTGATCAAGGTGGAGCTGCCGGGGCAGGGCGACTTCCTGCGCTCGATCGGCCCCTTTGTCGACGGCTACTCGCTCTTCTGGGCGGTCGAGAACCGGGGCAAGAAGTCGATCACCTGCGATCTGCGCAAGCCGGCCGGGCAGGCGTTGCTCAAGCGCCTCGTGCCGCTCGTCGACGTGGTGGTCGAGAACTTCCAGCCCGGCACGCTCGAAAGCTGGGGGCTCGGCTACGAGGCGCTCGCCGCGCTGAACCCCGGCCTCGTGCTGACGCGCGTCTCGGTCTACGGGCAGACCGGCCCTTACCGCGACCGGCCCGGCCTCGACCGGAACGGCATCGCGGCGGGAGGGCTGCTCTACATCACCGGCTATCCCGACCAGCCGCCGGTGCGGCCCGGCGTGGTCATCGCCGATTACCTGACCGGCGTCTTCAACGCGCTCGCGATCGTCGCGGCGCTGTGGGAGCGCGACCGGCGCGCGCGCGAGACCGGCGGCCCCGCGCCCGGCCAGTGGGTGGACCTCTCGCTCTACGAGTCGGTGCTGCGCGTCATGGAGCACACGCTCGCGGCCTACGACCGCCTGGGTCTCGTGCGCGAGCGCGAGGGCAACCGGCTCGCCAACTCCGCGCCGCTCGACAACTGGCAGACGCGCGACGGGAAGTTCGTCTGCATCGTCGCCGCCGGCGATGGCCTCTTCCCGCGCCTGGCGCGCGCCATGGGGCGCGAGGACCTCCTCGCCGATCCGCGCTTCGCCTCGCTCGCGCTCCGCGCCGAGCACGGCGAGGCGATCAACGCGATCGTCGCCCACTGGTGCCGCCGGCGCACGGCGCGCGAGCTCGCGGCGATCCTCGAGCGACACGAGGTGCCCTTCGGGGTCGCTTACTCGGCGGCCGACATCTTCGCCGACCCGCACATCGCGGCCCGCGGGGACATCGTCGCCGTGGACGACCCGGTCGTCGGTCCCGTGCGCATGCAGGGGGTCTACCCGCGCTTCTCGCGCACGCCGGGCGCGATCCGGCGCGGTGCGCCGCGTCTGGGCGAGCACAACGACGAGGTCTACCGGCAGCTCCTCGGCCTCTCCGCCGAGGAGCTCGCCGCGCTCGAGCGCGAGGGAGTGATCTGACGCGTCGGGTCGGAGCATCAGACCCCCGGTGGCAGCGCCGGCTCCGCGGCCGTCGGCCAGTTGTATTGACGCCACCATACGGGCTGTGTATGGCGCGACCGATGCCGGGCCCCGGGCGAGCGCGCTCGAAGTGGGCGGCGCGCACGGCCGCGCTTGCGTCGCTCGCGGTGTCGTTCGGGATCGTCCCGCGGCCCGCGCCAGCGGCCCTCATCCGCGACAACCTCTACGACGTCAGGGCGCTCGACGCGCGCGAGGCATGGGCCGTCGGCAACTTCGGAGCCATCTACCACACCGCCGACGGCGGCCAGACGTGGCAGAAGCGCGAGAGTGGAACGAAGAGCCCTCTCTTCGGCGTCGACTTCGCGGGCCCGGAGGACGGCTGGGCGGTCGGCAAGTCGGCCCTCATCCTCCACACGGCGGACGGGGGCGCGACGTGGACGCGTCAGGCGAACCCGATCTCCTCGCAGAAGCCCCTCTTCAAGGTGAAGGCCCTCGACGCGCGGACCGCGTGGACGGTGGGCGACTGGGGCGCGGTGGCGGTCACCCACGACGGCGGCGCGACCTGGGAGGACCGCTCGCTGGCGGACGACGTCGTGCTCTACGACATCTCGTTCCCGGACGCCCGGCACGGATTCGTGGCCGGCGAGTACGGGACGCTCCTCGTCACCGACGACGGCGGTACCACGTGGACGAAGCGGCCGGTGGGCACCGAGAAGACGCTCTTCGGGGTGAGCTTCTCGAGCCCCACCCAGGGCTGGGTGGTCGGCATCGACGGGCTCGTCCTGCGTACGCGGGACGGCGGGGCCACCTGGGACGTGCAGCGCGGTTCGGTGGAAGCGGGGTCGATCGAGGAGCTCGGGTTCCTCGAAGCGCTCAAGAACCCGGGCCTCTACGCCGTGCAGGTCGCCGGCCGCTACGGGGTCGTGATCGGCGACACCGGCATGGTGCTGACCACGGCGGACGGCGGGGAGACGTGGACCCGGCGGGAGCTGCCCGGCAAGCAGCAGCTCGTCTGGATGCGGGGCGTGAGCCTCGCCGCCGGCCCCGAAGGGTTCGTCGTCGGCGCCAGCGGGTTCACCGCTCGGGTCGAGCAGGACCGGATCGTCCTTCCCGCGGGCGGCGAGGCCGCCGCCGCTCCCTGAGGGCCGAGCGCTCGCATGCTCCCCCGCCGCACGATCGAAGCGTATCTCTTCTTCCTCCTCCGCCACCGCGCGCTCGTGTCGCTGGTGGTCGCCGCGATCACCGTCGGCCTCGCGCTCTTCATGTGGTTCCGGATGCACGTCTTCACCAACTTCTTCGACCTCTACCCGCGGAACCACCCCTACATCCAGCTCTACCAGCAGTACCGCAGCATGTTCGGCACCGCGAACACGGTGCTGATCGTCGTCGAGGTGAAGAACGGCACGATCTTCGACGACCCGGAGACGGTGCAGAAGGTCGACCGCATCACGCTCGCGCTGCTGCACGACATCCCCGGCGTCAACGGCGAGCAGGTGCTGTCGATCACCCATCCGAAGGTGAAGACCACCCTCACCGCCGGCTCCGGCATCAAGGTCGTGCCGCTCATGTATCCGCGCGTGCCGGAGACCAAGGACGACCTCGATTTCCTGAAGTTGAAGGTCTACTCCACCGAAGGGGTCCACGGCCTCTTCGTCTCCGAGGACGACAAGGCGACGCAGATCATCGCGGGCTTCTGGGAGGAGTACTTCGACCTCCCCACCATGTGGGCGAAGATCCAGGACATCGTGCGGCGCGAGTCGGACGAGAACACCAGGATCTACGTCACCGGCATCCCGATCCTCTTCGCCTACTTCATGGAGATCATGCCGCAGATGACGGGCGTGCTCGGCGCCTCGATCGTCATGATCCTGCTGATCCTGTGGGTGGAGTTCCGGAGCTGGCAGGGCGTCGTGATCCCCGCCTTCAGCGGCCTCCTGTCGGCCATCTGGGGGCTCGGCTTCGGCGGGCTCTGGGGGCTCAGCCTCGACCCCCTCGTGCTCGTCATCCCGCTCCTCATCTCCGCGCGCGCCCACTCGCACTCGGTGCAGTCGATGGAGCGCTACCACGAAGAGTACCGGCGGCTCGGCGACAAGAACCAGGCGATCGTCAAGTCGTACACGGAGATCTACGCGCCGGCGATGGTCTCCCTGCTGGCCGACGGCCTGGCAATCCTCACGCTCCTCGTGGCGCGCATCCCGATCATCCAGAAGCTCGCGATCCTCTGCTCGTTCTGGATCATCTCGATCTTCGTGAGCGTCGTGACGCTGCATCCGATCATCCTCTCCTTCACGCCGCCGCCGAGCGAGGAGACGGCCGGCAAGGGGATCCTCGAGCGTTTCATGGCGTGGATGATCCTCGTCGCGGTCGCCTGGCTGTTCTATCTCTACGCCGTCATCTCGGCCCGGCCGGTGGAGGGGCTCCTCGTGGTGGCGCTCGCCGGTCTCGGCTTCGACCTGCTGCTCGACCGGCGCCTGCCCGGCTACGCGTGGCTCGGGACGGCGATGAGCCACGCGACCGACGCCTTCGGGCGCTTCTTCGGCGCGCTCTACGAGGCCATCGAGCGCGGCCTCGTCTGGCTCGCGGGCGGCTGGCGGCGCGGCGCGATGGCGGTCTGCCTGCTGTCGCTGCTCGCGGTCGGCCTCTACTTCCAGCACTTGCTCAAGGTCGGCGACACGACCCCGGGCGCGGCGCTCCTCTACCCCGACCATCCCTACAACGTGGCCTTCGGGAAGGTGAACGAGAAGTTCCTCGGGGCGAGCCAGCTGATCATCATCGCCGAGGGCAAGGCCTACTGCACCGAGGGCGGCAAGCCGTGTGCGGGCGACGGCTGCAAGCTGTGCCACCCCGAGGAGCCCGGCGCGTGCGGGACGGAGACGTGCGAGCAGCGCCAGGGGGCGATCAAGGACGCCGAGACCCTCAACCACCTCGACCTCTTCGGCCGCTACATGGCCGAGCGTCCCGAGGTGGGCGGCACGGTCACGGCCGCCACGCTGCTCAAGAAGATCTTCCGCACCTTCCATGAGGCCGACCCCAAGTGGGAGATGCTGCCGACGCGCAACGACCACGTGAGCCAGCTCTTCTTCCTGCTCACCTCCGGTACGCGGCGGGGCGAGATGGACCGCTTCTTCGACATGAACTACACGAACGCGACCATCACGGTCTTCTACCGCGACTACACGCACGAGACGATCGAGAACTCGATCGCGCGCGCGAAGCAGTACATCCGCGAGCACGAGGGCGAGGCGTCGGCGGTGCGCTACCGGCTGGCGGGCGGGCTGATCGGCATCCTGGCGGCGGTGAACGAGGAGGTGGAGTGGTCGTACCGCGTGAACCTGATCCTCATCCTCGTGGTCGTCTTCCTCCTGAGCTACGCCACCTACGTGTCGGTGATCGGCGCCCTGATCGTGATGCTCCCGTCGCTGGTGGCCCAGCCGCTGTCCGAGGCCGTCATGTACCTCCTCGGCATCGACATGAACATCAACTCCCTGCCGGTCGCGGCGGTCGGCATCGGCATCGGCATCGACTACGGCTACTACGTCCTGTCGCGCATCGTGGAGGAGCTGGTGGCGGGCGAGGGCTTCGACGTGGCGGTCCGGCGCATGTTCGAGACCACCGGGAAGACCGTCCTCTTCACCGGCGTGTCGCTGACCGCCAGCATCATCTTCTGGGTCTTCTTCCCGATGAAGTTCCAGGCCCAGATGGCGCTCCTCCTGGTCCTGCTCCTCGGGTTCCACCTGATGGGCGCGCTCATGTTCATCCCGCCCATGGTGTCGCTCCTGAAGCCGCGCTTCGCGATCAAGTACGCCGAGGAGCGGCAGCGCCAGCGGGCGGCGGCCGCGGCCGCCGTCGCGGCCGAGGGCGCGCGCGCGAGCGCGGCAGCCCGGTAGGGAGGCCGAGCACGCACGCATGCGGTCAGCGCTGACGCGGCTGACGCTCGGCGCACTGCTCGGCCTGGCGGCGGTCGATGTGGGCGCTGCGCCGGCCCCCGGAACGACGCTCGAGCGGACGACGGCGGAGGAGGCGAAGGACCTCCTGCCGCCCGAGATCCTGCGCCACTACCAGAACGGGGACTACCGGAACGCCGTCGTCGAGTTCCCGAACTCGCGCTGGCGGTGGGACGACGGCTTCGAGGAGGCGACCCGCTGGAACGCCGAGCATCTCGTGCTCGACGAGCACAAGGCCCCCGTCGACAAGGCGACTGGCAAACGGCCCGACTACATCACGGGCCTGCCGTTCCCGGACATCCGGGAGGACGATCCGGACGCCGGGTACAAGGTGCTGTGGAACGTCGACTACGCCTACTACACCGGCGGCAACAGCCGGAACCTCGTGCTGCTCGCCTGGGTGGGGCGCTCGGGCCTCGACCGCTCGTCCGTTCAGGACGTCCGCTTCCTCTACTACGACGGACAGCCGCGGAAGTACGCGCCGCCCGCGAACCCCGACAACTTCCTCTTCCAGTTCCTCGCGCTGAGCACGAGCCCGGCCGACCTGCAGGGCACCGCCGCGCTCGGCTATCGCTACAAGGATCCGACCAAGCGCGACATGAACTGGGCCTACGTGCCCGCGCTCCGGCGCGTGCGCGCCGTGTCGCCCGCCAACCGCTCCGACGGCTTCCTCGGCTCCGATACGAGCCAGGACGACGGCTTCTTCTTCGACGGCAAGCCCGAGGACTTCACCTGGAAGGTCACCGGCCACAAGGACGGGCTCCGCTTCGTCGATCCGGACAGCATCGCCGGCAAGGTCGTGCGGCGGCCGCTCCCGGTTGGCGGCTGGCGCACCGTCGCGACCAACAACGACCGCGCCGCGGGCTTCCAGGTGAAGGGGTGGCCGGGCGTCGCCTGGGCTCCCGTCGCCGCGGCCCTCGCCAAACGCCGCTTCTGGATCCTGGAAGGCGTGCCCAAGGACAAGTACTACCTGTACGGAAGGCTCGAGCTGTGGGTCGACGACTACACCTGGCAGGGGGCGTGGAACCGGAAGTTCTCGTGGCAGGGCGAGCTGCTGAACGTGTACCAGGTGACGGGCTTCGCCACCGCGCCCTTCAACGAGCACGAGAGCTGGTGGGGCGCGACGTTCAGCACGCAGCTCTCCGAGAACGTCAAGGGCGACCGGGCGACGGTCGCAGGCCTGAACGGCCCCGGCCCGGATCCGCCGAACGACCGGCGCCTGCCGCTCGACCCGGCGTTCTTCGACTACCAGACGCTCAACCGGTTCGGGAAGTGACGCTCGGACTTCGGCGTCGCGGGCGCAGTAGCCGCCGCTCGCCGCGGAGCGATGTAGCGGATGACGCGCTCTGCGTCGGCTGCTGGCACCCGTCGGCACGCCGTGGCGTGGCGGTAGCCCTTGAACGGGTCGCCTCTCTGTCCGTATCCTGAGGCCTCATGAGGCGGGCGAAGCGATCGAAGCGGAAGGCAAAGGCGGCGACGCCGCGGGCGACGGCCGCCCCTAGTCGCATCGGTCGGCTCACCCGGGCGGCCGAGGTGCGCCTGTTTGACCGTGCCGCGCGCCGCGAGCTCGGCATGAGCGGACGCGAGTTCCTCCGCAAGTGGCGCGCGGGGGAGTTCAAGAACGCCGACGCCGATCCCGCCGTGCGCCACGTCGCCATGCTCGCGCCGGTTGGCTGCTAGCACTCCAGCGCGCGCCGTCACCGAGTTTCTCGGGCCGCTCCGCGACGCGATCGCGTGCGTCACCCGTGCCCGCGTCGACGTGAATGCGGAGGGCTACCCGCCCCTCCGCCGGGACTGGCGTGCGGTGCTCCGCCGCGGAGAGGACCGATTCGGGGCGTGGCGCACGTGGTCGTAATCAGCCGTCGGTCTTGCGACAAGGATGAGTGCCAGCGGACCGCTTCTCCGCCGCGCGTCCCGGGTCGTGTTCCTGCTCGTTGACGGCCGCGAAGGTCAAGTGTCATAGGTCGCCGGGCGCCTGTCCGATGGACTTCAGACTCACCGCAGCCGAGGAGCGCTTCCGTAGCGAGGTGCACGCCTGGCTCGTCGCCAACCTCCCTGAGGGCTGGGGCACGCCCGGCTTCCGCAAGCCCGAGGACGCGGCGGAGAAGGTCCGCTTCGCGCGCTGGTGGCAGCGCCGCCTGCATGAGGGCGGCTGGGCGGGCCTGCACTGGCCGGGCGAGTACGGGGGCCGCGGCGCGTCGCCGATCGAGCAGCTCCTCTTCGCCGAGGAGTACACGCGGGTCGGCGCGCCGAGCATGATCGACATCGGCGTCGGGCCGGCGCTCGTCGGCCCGACCCTCATCCACCACGGCACCGAGCAGCAGAAGCAGCGCTTTCTCCCGAAGATCCTGACCGGCGAGGAGATGTGGTGCCAGGGCTTCTCGGAGCCGAACGCCGGCTCCGACCTGGCCGCCGTGCGCACCCGCGCCGAGCTCCGCGGCGATGCGTTCCACGTGAGCGGCCAGAAGATCTGGACGAGCTACGCGCGCTTCGCCGAGTGGTGCATCCTGGTCACGCGCACGGACTTCCAGGCGCCGAAGCACAAGGGGATCACGTTCCTCCTGGTCGACATGACGAGCCCGGGCATCACCATTCGGCCGCTCGTCGAGATGACGGGCGTGGCCTGGTTCAACGAGGTCTTCTTCGACGACGTCCGCGTCCCGCGGGAGAACGTGGTCGGCGAGGTGAACGGGGGATGGACGATCGTCATCACGACGCTCGCCCACGAGCGGAGCGGCTCGGCCCCACACGCGCGGCTCCAGGGCGAGATGCGCGACGTGCTCGACCTGGCCCGGCGCGTCGTCCGCGACGGGCGGCCGGCGGCCGCCGATCCCCGCTTCCGCCAGCGCCTGGCGCAGAGCTTCATCGAGACCGAGATCCTGCGCGGGCTGGCGTACAAGAACGTGAGCGAGCTCATGCGCAACGGCCAGCCCGGCCCGGAAGGCTCGTGTCTCAAGCTCGTGTGGAGCGAGCTCGACCAGCGGATGAAGGACCTCGCGCTCGAGCTCCAGGGCCCCTACGGTGCGCTCGAGCGCGGCGCGCCGCGTGCGATCGACGCCGGTCGATGGGAGCACGAGTACCTCTGGTCGCGCGCGGCCAGCATCTACGCCGGCACCTCCGAGGTGCAGCGCAACATCATCGCCCAGCGTGTGCTCGGGCTGCCGCGCGCATGATCATCGACGTCTGGACGCAGCACATCTCGCCCACCCCCCGGGGTCGAGGCGATGGACCGCCACGGCGTCCGCGCCGCGCTCATGGCGGGTGACAACGAGGCGGTGGCCGGCGCCCAGCGCGCGCACCCCGGGCGCATCTTCGGCGAGTACCACGCGAGCCCGACGGACATCATGCGCGCCGTGCGCGAGCTCGAGCACGAGCACTACGTCAGGGGCTGCGGCTTCGTCGCGCTCCGCATCGAGCCGTACCTGCTGGCCTTCGTGCGCGCGTCCGTGCGGGTGACGTAGGGCCCGCGGGTCCCGCTGGTCATGCAGACAAGCCCGGCCCCGCCGGACCGCAGGGTCCAAAGGGTCGATGGCCCTCAATCTGAGGCGACCGAGCTCGTCGCCGCTGCGGCCGCTTCAGGTCTTCTTCGGCTGACGCGCAAGCAACGCGCGGAGCGTGGGAAGGGCAGCCCGGTCCCTCGGGCGATTCGCCGACTCCTTCGAGCGAATGATATCCGCGAGCGCGGCGACGGGGACGACGAGACCGCCGAGATCGTACTGGACGATGTTGGGCTTCAGGTCGTCATAGCCGGCGGTTCCCGCTGGCATGAACGCAACGTCGAGATCGCCGAACTTCGTCGTCAGATTGACGAGCTCCACGTTGTGAAAGAAGGATGCGTCACAGGCGAACGGCAACCCCGCGGCCGCGTCGGGACTGCGGATCTTCGCATCCATCGTCCGCAAGGCGGCGGCGAGCCGCGTGAGGTTCTCCGAGCGGCGCGACGGGCAGATGTCGGCGTCACCAGTACGGAGCGGCGAGCCGTGCAGCGTCGCTGCGAGCCCCCCGATCAGCACATATTGTACGCCGTGATCCGCAAGGACCCGAAGCATCGCGTCGGGATCGAAACGCGCCAATCAAGACCCCGCCGGAATCCGTCGGGCCCGGTGCGCGCGCTCCTCGAACGCGAGCATGTCGAGGAGGTAGTCTAGGCGCTCCCGCGGAGTCCAGGCGAGCCGCTCGACGATCTGGTCGATCTCGACGTCCTCGAAGCCGTCAGCGCCGGCAAATTCGTCGACCATCGCGACCAACCATATCATCCGCTCGGATACGGGAGCGAGTATGCCGTGCGGGCGAGGCCCGTAGTCGCGACAATCCTGCGAAGTTTTACGACACGGCGCCGCGTCTCGGCATCCGCGAAACCCGGCGCATCCGAGGCCGCTACGCGCTCGCTTCGGAGGACGTACTCGGCGGACGGAAATTCGAGGACGGCATCTGTCGGGCCGCCTGGCCGATCGAGCTGCACGTCGCCAACGGCCTCACGGACTGGCAGTCCCGCTCGCGCAGCACGTCGTCCAAATCGCCGCGCGCGGACGAGAAGCTTGTCTCGACCACGGTGCGCCCGGCGAGAGCGCCGCGACCGCACGCCTCTGGCAGATTGCTACACGGTTTCTAGCGCCTCCAACTCAGGGGCGCCCTCCGGACGGGCGCCTCCAAAAGGAGGACACCACAATGCGGCATTCGACCGTAGGCAAACTCGTGACGGGGGCAGCGTTGCTGGCGGTAGTCGTGGGACTGAGGGTGACTGCCGCTCCACCCGAGGCACAGGCACTGAGCCGTCCGATCGGCGACATTCAGGTGTTCGCAACGCTCGGTTACCCCGGGCACC
>VBKF01000067.1 GCA_005888095.1 Deltaproteobacteria bacterium
TGCCGCTCAACGTGATGGATACGCACTTCCGCAGCTTCGAGCGCGAAGTGCTGCCCGTGCTTAATCGCGAAGGCATCGCGCCACTCGGCATGAAGGCCTTCGGCCACCCTTTCATCCTCCACAGCAACACCGTCAAGCCCATTGAGGCGCTGCACTACTGCCTGAATCTGCCCATCGCTGTGCAGATCACCGGCATCGACAGTCAGCAGATCCTCGACCAGGCCCTCGAAGCCGTCCGCACCTTCAAGCCGCTCACGCAGGCCGAGGTCGCAAGCCTCCTGAAGCGCACCAGGTCCGCCGCCTTGGAAGGCAAGTACGAGCTATACAAAACCAGCACGCGCTTCGACGGCACGCAGCGGCACCCTGAATGGCTAGGTGAGGACCCGCTTGCTGGGTAAGGAGTTGTGACGTTCCATGCCCGCGGCCTCTCGCCCGAGCAAGTCGCGCAGGCCGTCAGGGATGCGACCGGGGAGGCGTCCACGTCTCGATCGACGGGCTTGGCCGCGGCTTCACGGTCAACCAGTCCATCCATTCACTCCGCAAGCACGGACGGCATGTCCAGCTGGGGCTCACCTTCGCAGGAGGAGCGCGGCCATCCCGATCGACAACCTCGTCACCGGGGAGTGGGAGGTGGTGGGGTCGAAGGGCAAGCTGTTGAGTTTCAAAGGGTTTCGGAGGGGATGGGAGAGCGACCATCTCCGACGGCTTCAGAATCCTCCGATTTCCTCAGAGGTTACAGCGATCCTTACACAGTGAGTGACACAGTCGCCCATTTTCAGCAGGGTAAAGCTAGTGATTCCGAGAGGTTACAATCACCCGTCCATCACTTAAAATCCGCTGCCCGCAAGGGCGTCCGGGTTCGAATCCCGGTCCCGGCACTGAATCTTTTCGGCTAGTTACCGAGCGCGGTGGGGTCGGCGCTGAGGTCGGCGCCGACCCCGTCCTGTGGCTGAACTGTACCAGATCCCCAACTGGCAGGCGGAGCCGGCGATTCGGCCCGCCGTCGTGACCCGCAAAGTCTGCGGCGGCAACCGGACGCCACGCGGCGCAGAGACGCAGCAGATGGTGGCCAGTGTCCTCCGCAGGTGCTCGCAACGGCAGAGCGATCCCCTCGAGCTCCTTGTTGCACTCCAGCGGAGTCCGGAACCGGTCGTCGCAGACCTTCGGCTACCCGGCCCCGATCCTCCCTGACCATACGTAACGCCGTCAGGCGCTAACCGAATACATGGGGACGCCCGCGCCTGGAGTCGAACTGATCGACGTAGATGCCCGTGCCAGCATTATCGGTGACGGCGACGTCATTGCCCCCTGAGCTTCTGGCCGATGATCGCATACGTGTATTCGGGGCCGGGGAAAGGCGGGGCGTCCCGCTGGTGGAGTGGCTGGCGTCCCTGGGGGAGTAGCGCGGGAAGGCCTAAAGTTCGAGCGGGGCGCGGTCGATAAACGAGGACCAGGCTCCCGTGGGATGAACGAGTTGGCCGAAACCGTACATGGCGGCGCCGCACGAGGCGCGGCGGGCGCCGGGCTCGCGAAGCTCGTGCTCTTCTTCGCCTTCGCGGTCTTCACGGTCTGGATCCATTACCAGGTGAAGTTCGTCCGGGCCCCTACCTGGACCGGGACCGTGCAGGCGCTCGGCGCGTTGCGGGTGGGTGCCCGCGCGCCGGATTTCACGACCTCGGACCTCGATGGTCATCCGGTCTCCCTTTCCGGGCTGCGTGACCGGAAGGCGGTCCTGCTGGAATTCTGGGCGACGTGGTGCCCGCCCTGTCGCATGTTGAAGGCCACACTCCACGAGATGCGGAGCGAGCTCGAGGCGACGGGCGTCGAGGTCTTCACCGTGAACGCGGGCGAGCCCCCGGATCGTGTCCGGGCGTTCGTCGACAAGGCGGGCGACGACTTCCGGACCGTGCTCGACAACGGGCGCACGATCTCGGTGCGCTACGGGGTGCGCACGCTGCCCACCATGGTGCTGGTCGACAGGCGGGGGACCGTGCGCTGGATCCACGTCGGACATCTGCCGGAGACGGGCGAGCTCCGCGACCTCCTCCACCGCCTCGCCGGAGAATAGGGCCATGCTGGCGGTCGAGATGCGCGGGGTTCACAAGCGGTATCGGGCGTCCGGCGACGCGCTCCGCGATCTCGACCTCGAGGTGCGCGAGGGCGAGGCCGTGGCGCTCCTCGGGCCGAACGGCGCGGGGAAGACAACGGCGATCTCCTGTCTCGTCGATCTCGTCGGGCCAACGCGCGGCACGGTCGCGCTCTTCGGACGACCGGCCGCGGAGCCGGCCATCCGCGCCCGGGTCGGGTATCTCCCGCAGTCGGTGGGTTTCCCCGACCACTATCGCGCCGACACGCTGCTCGCCTTCCACGCGGCGCTGCTCGGGATTCCGCCGGCCGCCCGCGCGGCACGCGTCGCGGAGGTCCTCGCGCGCGTCGACCTGCAGTCGGCGGCTCGCGAGCGCCTCGCACGGTACTCGCCGGGGATGCTCCAGCGTCTCGCTTTCGCGCAGGCGTTGCTCGGCGATCCGGACCTCCTCGTCCTCGACGAGCCGACCGCGAGCCTCGATCCGCTCGCCCGCCGGCGGTTCTCGGACATCCTGCGCGACGAGAAGCGGCGGGGGAAGACGATCCTCGTGAGCTCCCACATCCTCTCCGAGGTGGAGACGATCTGCGATCGGGTGGCGATCCTGAAGGCGGGCGTCCTCGTCCGCTCGGGCCGGCTGGTCGAGCTCTGTCTCACCGGGGCCGTGAAGCTCCACGTCGCCCGTCTCGCCAGCCCCTCGATCGAATCCCTGGTGAGCGCGGGCGCGGAGGTCGCGCTGGATGCCGGAGGCGCGACCGTGCGCTGCGCGGACGACGCCGTCCGCCGGAGCGCGGACGAGATCCTGGCGCGCCATAGCATCGCGATCGAGCGCGTCGAGCCGGAGCGCTCGTCGCTCGAAGAGGTCTTCGTCGCCGCCGTCACGGGAAGCACAGCCGCATGAGCGCGTCGCTCCTCGTCGCCGCCGACACGCTGTGCGCCATGCGCCGGCGTCGCCAGCTCCTGGCCGGGGTGCTGCTCTGTCTCGGCGCGGCGGGCTCGCTGCTGATCGCCGCCGCCCGCCAGGATAGCGCGCCCCGCGCCGCTGCCCGGCCGGGACCGGTCCGCCCGCCGGGCCCCCGCGCGAGGCTCGAACAGCAGCTCGCGGCCAAGCGTGCGGACCTCCGGAAGGCCGTCGAGTCGGCCCGACGGCAGCGGGATTACGCGCACGTCGAGCTGGGCAGGTTCAGAGACTTCCACGCGCGAGTGCTGGAGCAGGCGAAGATTCCGGGACTCACCCTCGGAAGCCGACCGCTCTCTCCCGATGAGATCGCGTCGCTCCCCGGACAATTCAAGGCGGACGAGCGCGAACGGGAGGCGATCTTCCGGCGGGGGCGCGAGCTCGATCGCGACACGAGCCGCAAGCGGGAAGCGGAGATCGAGGTGCTGAAGGCCGAGCGCGCCCGACTCGGCACGCAGCCCGACGCGGAGAACCGCATCGAGGAGCCGCCACCGGCGGCGGCAGGCGCGGACGCCGAGAAGCCGCCCCTCGTGGATCAGATGGCCGAGGGCTCGGCGAAGCTCTCCCTCACGGCGATCTCCTTCGGCGGCGGGCTTCTCGCGCTCGTGCTCTTCTGCTCCGGGATCGCCTCGGAGATCGACGACCGAACTGTCCGCATGCTCTTGTCGAGGCCCCTGTCGCGCGCGGACTTCCTTCTCGGCAGGTGCCTGGGGGCCGCGCTCGTGCTCGGTGCGTACTGGACGCTCGCTGGCGCGACCCTGTGTGCCTGCGGCGCCGTCCACTGGATCGCGGCCTCGGCCCTCGGGTACGTGCCATGGCTCGGGTTCTGCGGGAGCCTCCTCCTGGGGACCTTGGGTCTCGTCCTCTCGCTCTTCATCCGTCCCTCGCTCGCGGGCGTGCTCACCTGGTGGGTGTCGACGACTTCGTTTCGGTGGCTTCCGCCCGTGTACGCCATCGTCCCGAGCTTCCAGCCGTTCAATGCGGCGGTCACCGGCGAGCCCATCGGCGGCTGGGACACGGTGTTCGCTTCGCTCTATGCGGTGGACGTGATCGCGATCCTGATCGGGCTCGCGCTCTACCGCTTCTCGCGCCTCGACCTCGCGTAGCCGGCAGCGAAGACCCCGGTGAGCCTCTTCAGCGCGGCGTTCCAGCCGGACCAGGCCTACGCCGTCACCTTCACCTCCGGCGTGACCGGACAGACGGCGAGCGTTGCGGGCAGTGCGGTGTTCCGGCACGATCTCGCGGACGGCGTGTACAAGTCATCGTCGTTCCGCTTCCGGTGTGCCGCTCGGCCCGGCGAGCATGGCCGTGACGCGCCCCAAGCAGAAGACCCCCGACCTCGCGATCGACGACTCCTCGTTCACGGTCGCGCCGGTCCCGGTCGCGCTCCCGGCGGAGTACGGCAGCCGGCACTATCCGGGCTTCCAGGCCGCCGTCGGTCGTGACGGCACGGCCTACGTCGCGTTCGACAAGGCATCTCCCAGGTGTGTAGGCCTCCGGTCGTGAGCGATGCGCAGTCGTCGTCGACAGATTCGTCTCCAGCCTGAAGAACATCCTGGCGCCGGCGCTGCCGTGACTCACCTCGGCCCAACGTACGCACTCCTCCGTCGTGGATGGCCCCGGTCCGCCGCGAACCTATCGCGGCGGCGCTCAGCCCGTTGCGTCCCTCCGCCAAGGAAAACTCGCGCTTCCGTATCGTGAGGCGCTACAGTCTACTGTGGCGCGCCCACGTTCGTTCCCGAGCCGCGCAGCGGCGGCATCATGAGCACCGAGACGCCGGGGCCGAGAAGATCTCGCGCCACGAGAGTCCCAAGCCCGGCGAGCAGGACGACGGACCACACGGCGGCGACGGCGAATGACGGGTCGGCGGGCAAGCCGACCGGAACCGATGGGGGGGACCGGTGGTGCGCCGGCGATCTCGCGAGTGGTGACCCGTTTCCTCGGACGGAAGAGCAGCCAGAGGATCCACGGCGGGAGTGCGGCCCCGATCGCCACCCCGATCCACTCCCGCGCGAGCACGTCGAGCAGCCACCCCTGGCTGGAGAGTGGCGCCGACCTGGAAAAATCGGGGCCGACCGTGCCGGTCAGCAGAGGGCTGAGCGACCAGCAGAACCCGAAGGGGACGCGTACGGGACTGCCGCGCTAGCTTCGCCACGGCTTCGCCAGCCGCGGCACGCCATTCGCGCGTGGTACTGCCCCTTCACGCTCGCGTTTCGCTCCGACCCGAGAAGAGTCTCGGGTCGGCTTCCTCGCGCAGTCGCAGTCCGCGCGCCCGCTGAGTGCGTGGCATGCTCCTTAGCGGCTCTCGGCGGTGCGACGATAGACACGGCGACGAGCGCTCTGGTAAAAGAAAGTCGATGGCTGTGAAGCGCGGATACGGTGCCGCGAGAATGGGGAAGGCAATTCGCCGCCGCGCGAAGGCGAAGAAGAAGGCGCCGGCTGTGCGTAGCCGCACGCGAGATGCGCGGTCGGGACAGTCCGTGGACTCGTCTACCCTTGGCCCAGCCACCAGCGTCCTTCAGTTCTACGCGAGAAGCTACTCCGGCTTGTCGTGACGCGCGCCGCGCGTCGCGCGCGATTCGTCCGCAAGTTCCTCTCCGACTTCCTGCGCGAACAAAGCACGAGTGGGCGCCTTCCCGTCGCGAAGTATCACTCGCTCCTGCGCGACCTCAGAAGAGGTAGCGCGCAGCTTGCAGCGAAGCTGTACGGCAAGCGGGGGCAGTCGCTGCCGCTTCCGGGCAGGCTCGGTTCCATCCGACTCATCGACCTTCGCGAGTGCAATGGACGCTCCTTCGACTTCATTCAGGCGCTGCCCTCGGCGAAACCTACGCGCCGCCTGACTTGCTTCATCGGCCACCGCTTCGCACCGGGCATCGAGCGGAACCTCCGCTACAATCTGAGCCATCTCCTGGAGCCATACAACGTCCGCCTCATCTGGTCCGGGTACGACTTGCAGGCCGCGAATCTCTTCTCGGACATTGTCAAGCACATTCGAAACTGCAGCATGTGCATCTTCGACAATCGCGGGACGCTCAGCCGGCCGAACGTCTACATCGAGGTCGGAGTGGCCTTCGCCGCAAAGCGCCCCATGATGGTATGCGAGTACACCGGGGCGAGCAGGCGGGGTCTGGAGACGGGAAGCGTACCCTCCGACCTCACGGGACTCGTGCGCATCACGTACAAGACGTACGAAGAGCTGAGCCGGAAACTGTACTTCGGGCTTCCCGCCTTCGTCGCTCGAAACCGACTCTCACGGCCTCCCAGCAGGCGTACTCGCCGCCGTCACAGGCGCGGGTAGCGCCCGCAGCTCCGCCTCGACGAGCCGGCGCAGGAAGGCGACCTCCGAAGAGGCCGTCCGCGCTGGGGTTCTGCGCGGTGCCCTGATCCGCAATCAGTGGGTCCCGGTCAGAGTCCGACCGCTCGCCGCGCCGCCGTGCGCTTGCAGCAGCGTCGTCGGTCGCGCCGCGCGCGGACCCATTCCGGCACCGGAGACGGCAGGGAAGGCGCGGAACACGCAGCGGTGCCGGTACTGCTGCTCGGCCGGCCGAAAGGCAACGAACGAGAGCGCCTCGCTGCAGGGACCATGCGTGCCCGAGCGTGACCCCGTCCCGTGGACGGCCGCCTGCCCTATCCACGGGCCCGGAACAAGCGGCAACTCGCGTGACCGGCTGGGACCGTAAGTGCCGGTGTGGCGCCCGGTTGCGCCCCATAACGGTCACTGCTCTCCCTCATCGGGCCTACTTAAAATCCGCTGCGGGGCAACCCGCGTGGGGTTCGAATCCCCCTCCCGGCACTGAGCAAATCACGGATGACCAGCGCGCCCGTTCCCCCCTTCCCTCCGTGCCGGGCGCTTGCCGTCCCGTGGAACGGCGCCACGGAGCGCGTGCGGGCCTCGGGCGGGCAGAACCGCTCGCGCTGTGCCAGGGTCATTGGACCGCGGAGCGGCGACATCCAGTCCATCATCATGCTAATCGCCTTGACAACGGCCTTGAAACCTCGAATAGGCCCACCATGCGGAGCTCGGCACGTTGGCTGGTGCTCGGCCTGGCGGCTGTCCCCTGGGCCGGATCCCCGTCCCATGCCTACTTCCTCGACCAGGGCCGACACTTCGACCTCCGGCTCCGGGCCTACTCGCAGCTCGGGATCATGACCGATTCCTCGGAGAAGGACTGGCCGGGGAACGGACCGAACACCTGCGTCGTCAACGGGAAGGAGTCGAACAAGTGCAAGTACTCCGCCGGCGACCTGGCCCAGCACCGGAACTTCTACTACCCGGAGTTCGACGCCAAGCTCACCGACTACACGCCCTGGATGCACGAAGTCCCGGGGCTGTCGCTGGTCACGCCCGACGACTTCCGGTTCCGGTTCGCCTGGTGGGGCTTCTACGACGGCCTGTACGACTACCTGAACGGCCCGTGGAACTTCAACCGCCGCAACCTCAAGGCCAGGGAGTCGGAGAGCGACAACATCAACAAGGAGAGCTTCACCTTCAACGACCAGAACAAGAACGCACGTCACATCTACGCGCGCCGCAACCGCATCAACGAGCTGTACCTGGACTACAAGAAGGGGCCCCTCTTCCTGCGCGCCGGCCGCCAGTCCATCTCCTGGGGCGAGTCGGACGACATCGTCTTCATGGACCGGCTGAACGCGTTCGATCTGACGCTGGGGGCGCCCGGCCTGTACCAGGACCTGGACGAAGCGCGCATCCCGTTCTGGGCCCTGCGCGCGACCTACAAGGTGCTCGACAACTGGAAGGGGCTGTCGAGCGTGTTCGGCGACGCCTTCGTCGTACCGGGCGTCGTCGACACCACCGTGCCGATCGACCCGATCGTCGGGGGCGTGAGCCCCTTCAACCCCGACGTCCCCGACCCGCAGCTGACCGCGAATGATCTGATCAAGCGGAACGGCTTCGACCCCAAGAACTTCCAGGGTCTGCACCTCGTGGTGGTGAGCAGGCAGCCGGCGCAAACCTGGGCCAACACCCGGTGGGGCGCGCGCCTGACCGGCGTGGTCGCGCGCGACTACACGGTACAGGCCTGGTTCGCCCGCGAGTTCCCGGTAGCGCCGACCCCGCTCCTCACGGGCGGTCCGGGAGGCTTCGACGAGGGCTTCAAGGACACCAGCCCCTTCAAGTCGATACCCTTGACCCTGATCGACGACCGCGGCTTCAGGACCCCGATCTGCCTCAACAACCTCACGAA
This sequence comes from Deltaproteobacteria bacterium, assembly GCA_005888095.1. Taxonomy (GTDB): domain Bacteria; phylum Desulfobacterota; class Binatia; order DP-6; family DP-6; genus DP-3. The sequence continues at coordinate 8,246 of VBKF01000067.1, forward strand.
CAAGCCGATCCTCAAGAGGTTCGGCGCTGTCGGCCACACGCCCGCCGGGCGTACCTGCTCGTACGCCGAGCCGATCGTGACCATCCTCGACCGCCAGCTCGAGTCCGTCATCGGCCTCTCGAGCACCTGGTTCAGCCCGCGCGTGAACGGCATCATCCGCACCGAGGCCGAGTACTTCCACGACGAGGAGGCGGTGATTCCCAACCAGAACCTGAACCCGCTCGCCCAGGTCCCCCGGTCGATCCTCAACGGGCACTTTTTCACGAACACGATCCCCCGGACCGACTACGTGCGCTGGCTGATCGGCTACGACCGGTTCTTCTTCTTCCGCCCCGTCAACCCCAGCAACAGCTTCATCGTCGTGGCGGCGATTCACGGCGAGACGAACGTGTTCGAGCGGCGCGAGCGCGACTTCCGCACGGCGCAGCAGAAGCCGGGGAAGCCGGCGACCGCCCCAACCACCCTGCCCGTCTGCAGCCCGGTGGCGCTCGCGAGCAAGCAGTGCCGGATCGCGCCGGCCAAGAACTTCGAGGACTTGAAGGCGTTCGACAACGACTACCTCTCGGTCGCGCTCCAAACCGACTACCTGCACGGGCGGCTCGAGCCGCGCATCGTCGTCCTCCTCTGGGGGAGCGGCATCTACGGCTTCCAGCCCCTGGTCACCTACCGGCTCACCGACAACGTCCTCCTCACCGGGACCTGGGTCGCGATCGAGGGCTCGCGCCGCGCCATCCTCGGGACCTTCCGGGGCCACGACATGGTGCAGCTGCGGCTGACCTTCCAGCTCAACTGAGGGGAAGACCCGGCGCTCATCATTGACGCACTGCGTTCGCCAGCGTCTCCCTGTCACGCAATACCGGCGACGAAGCTCACTCAAGGGCGTGACTTGACACCGCCGAGTATGGCATGGAGTCGTCTCGGGTGCCCGGCAGCCCGGCGGGGCGGCATGCCCGCCCCACCGGTAACGGAGGAATTCGCATGAGATCTAGCGTCGGGGGTGTTGGGGTAGCTTGCCTGCTCGTCTCGATCGCCGGGTTGCCTGCCGGGGCGCTGGCACGCTGCGACGATCCGGCCGCCGTCTGCGCCGCCCGGGCAGTCGCCGACGCGCAGTGCAACTGCGCCACCGCGACGACCCACGGCCAGTACGTGAAATGCGTGTCACAGGCGGCGCAGGGCGAGGTGAACGCGGCAAGGCTTCCGCGGGGCTGCAAGGCCAACGTCGTTCGCTGCGCGTCGCGCTCGACGTGCGGCAAGCCGGGCTTCGTCACCTGCTGCCGCACGGACTCGCTCGGGAGGGTGCACTGCAGCGTCAAGCGCGATCCTACCCGTTGCAAGCCGCCGTCCACGATCGGGACGAAGCCCAGCTGTTGTGATGCGTGCGGCCCCAACGGGTGTGCCACCACCACCACGAGCACCACGAGCACCACGACGACCACGGTCGCTGCCTCCACCACCACGACCACGTCCACGACCACCACCACGTTGTGCGGCAATGGCATGATCGACCCCGGCGAGGCGTGCGACGGCACGGACGTCGGCGGCGTCACGTGCCCCGGAGGCTCGGCCGGGGGAGCGTTCGTGGCGTGCAACCCGGATTGCACGCTCGACTGCAGCCACTGCCCCGGCGGAGTCTGCGAGGTCACTTGCGAGCCGATCGTCGCCGGCCAGCCGATCCCCAACACCTACCAGCTGCTCGGCGTGCCCGGTCCGAAGATCTGCATCACCAATTCGTCGAGCAACGCCCTCCAGCCGTGCAACAGCGACGCCGACTGCGGCGGGCAATCAGGCAGCTGTCTCCAGACCCCGTGGGTCACCGCCGACGGCTTCGCGTTCCAGTTCCCGACCGGGATCAAGACGACCTTCACCGTCGCGGCTGCCGATTCGCCACCCACCTGCAGCCATGCGGCCTGCATCAGCTGCGGCGACCCGGCGGCCGCCTGTGCGGGCATCCCGGGATGCGGCGCTCCGCCGGGCCCGCCGCAGAACAGCTGCGCGAAGAATACCTGCTGCGACACGCCAGGCTTCACGGTTCCGACCTTCAACATCCCCATCCTCGGCGGGCTCTGCGGTCGGGTGGACCAGGTTGCGTGCGGCGCGGGGGTGGTCAACACCTCGCGCCCGCAGACGGGCGACAACGAGGTGATCAAGCAGGGCGACACGAGCGACCCCGGCGCCGACTGCACCTACGGCACGGGCGACGACTGCCCGAGCCCGACGTGCAAGGCCTGCACTCCGCCGGGGCAAGGATCCGACACCAAGGGGAAGATCGTCCGGGCCGTCGGCAACGGCAGTGCCGACGTCAGCGGCGTCCACTTCCGCCTGCCGACTCCCATGCTGGCGACCGTCTGGCAAGACACCCAGAATCCGTGCCCGGACGGCTCGACCTTCGATGACGGAGAGAGCCTCATCGCCCAGCTGGTCCTCAACGCCGAGCCCTCGTCGGCCGGCGCGACCGGCAGCTTCACCGACTTGAACACCGATGGCTGCAAGCACGCGGGCGCCGGCTTCAGCACGGCCAGCCCCGACGGGCCCATCGCAGTCGGCACGTCCGTGGCGCGGCCGCAGTCCTACGACGGCAGCGTCGGCGCGATCCAGGTCGCCGCGGGACCCGTCTTCTCGGGCGCCGCACCGCTCTACGACATCGGCTTCGTCGCGATCCTCCCGGCCGGCCCGGCGACGCTCCAGCCCGCGGAGACCTGCAGCTGCGTCCCGGTTCCGGGGTGTCCGGAGTAGGAGGCAACTCGTGACCGGCGGAGCGCTCCGCCCTTTCCGGGACTCAGCCCTGGCGAAAGTCGGCAGGCCGACGCCGGCAAAGAAGGCATGAACAAGCGAGCGCTACGTGCTCGAAAGACGACATAAAAAAAATCGAGCTACACCATTGACCCCGGATGCACCCTGGAGGTAATTCGCATCCTGCCCCGGGCTGAACACACACCGCCGGGGCCACGTTCGGCGAGTGGTCGCGCTCATAGATAGGCCAACGGAGGAGGGCGCATGAAACGACTTCTGGGATCTGTCATCGGCGGATGCTTCCTGGTGGCCGCAGGCGCGGCGGTCGCTGCGCCCCCGGGCCACGGCCAGCACTTCGACTGCAGCGACGGAGGGTCAGGCGTGTCGTGCGCCAGCGACGACACGGGCTGCGTCCCGCAGAGCAAGGACGACCCGTCGGGCGGCGTCGCCGCCACCCTGAAGTGCGGCGACGGGCTCAGCAAGGCCTTCGGCGCGGCCATCCGGTCCGTGATCAAGTGTCACAAGAAGATGGCGGACTTGACCCTGAAGGCCGATCCCGCCCGCGATGACGAGGCGTGCGAGACCTTCG
>VBKF01000068.1 GCA_005888095.1 Deltaproteobacteria bacterium
CCGGGTGCGGTGGCGCGCATGGTCTCGGCGAGCGCCCGCGCCGTCGCGTACTGGAATGACATCGCGGAGTAGCCCACGAGATCGGGCGCGAAGGCCGCGACCTCCTCGAGCACGCGGCGGCGCACGCCTTTCGGGCGCATGACGAGGTCGAGGATGCGGACCTCGTGCCCGGGCACCTGGGCCGCGATCGAGCAGAGCCCGAGGTTCGGGAACTTCATCACGCGGTCGAGGGAGGAGGCCGTGTCGGGCATCGCCACGAGAAGGATCCGCATGCGGCGTCCTATGGACGCGCCGTCCGGTCGCGTCAATACTGTTCGCCGTGCGGGCGCGATCGCGGTCGAGGGCATCGTCAAGCGCTACGGATCGCGCGTCGCGCTGGCCGGCGTCACGTTCGACGTCGGCCCCGGCGAGATCGTCGGACTCCTCGGGCCGAACGGCGCCGGGAAGTCGACGATGCTGTCGATCCTCGCGACCGTGCTCGTCGCCGACGCCGGCACGGCAACCGTCGCCGGCCACCGGCTGCCGGTCGAGGCGTGCGCCGCCCGCCACGTGCTCGGACTCGTCCCGCAGCAGACGGCCGTCTACCCCACCCTCACGGCCACCGAGAACCTCCGCTTCTTTGCCCGCATGCAGGGTCTCGGCGGGACCGCGGCTGCGGAGGCGGTGCGGCGCGCGCTGGCGCTCATCGGGCTCGAGGGGCGCGCCGACGAGCCCGTCTGGCGCTTCTCGGGCGGCATGCGCCGACGCCTGAACCTCGCCTGCGGTGTCCTGCACGAGCCGCGTGTCCTCCTGCTCGACGAGCCGACCGTCGGCGTCGACCCGCAGTCCCGCGAGCGCATCTTCGCGGCGGTCGAGGCGCTGGCACGGGCCGGGGCCGCCGTCCTGTACAGCACGCATGACATGGAGGAAGCCGAGCGCCTGGCGGACCGGATCGTCCTCCTGGATCGCGGCGGGGTCGCCGCGGCGGGAACCGCGGCCGAGCTGGTCGCCGCGGCCCGCCTGACACCGCGTCTCCACCTGCGGACGAGGGGCGCATTGCGGGGCGGCTGGCTCGCGCATGTGACCGGTGCCCGGGCGCTCGATGGCACGGGGAGCGAGGTCGTCGTGGAGATCATCGACACGGCCGTCGTGGCGGGCGTGCTCCGCGCCGTGGCGGAGGCGGGCGGCGACGTCCTGGAGCTCGTCCTCCACCGCCCGAGCCTCGCGGACGTCTTCTTCGCCCTCACCGGCCACGGTCTCCGCGACGACGAGAGCCCGGCCGCCGCGGCGGGCTGATGCTTGGCGCCCTCGGCGCGGCGATCGCCAAGGACCTACGCCTCGTCGGCCGCGACCGGGCCGGGCTCGTCTTCCTGGCCCTCGCACCCGTCGTGGTCATCGCCGTCGCCGGCTTCTCGCTGGCCGGCCTCTTCGGTGCCGCGTCGGGCGGCACGAGCGCCTACATCATGCCCGTGGCCGACGAGGACGGCGGTCGCCTGGGCCGGGCGCTCCGGGCCGGGCTGGCGGGGGAGCCGGCGATCGAGGTCCATGCGGTGGCGGACCGCAACGCGGCGCGGGCGCTCGTCCGCCGCGGGGTCGCCGGCGCGGCGCTCGTCATCCCGCCGGGCGCGTCGGCCGCTCTACTCGCCGGGCAACCGGTGTCGCTCCTCCTGTACACTGATCCCGTCAAGTATCTCGAGGTGGCGAATGTCCGCGCCCTCGTCCAGGAGGCGCGGCACCGGGTCGAGGCGTCCGCCCGCACGCGCGCCCGCCATCGCCTCGTCGAGGCGCGGCACGGCGCGCGCGCGGCGAGGCGGCGGTTCGAACGCTCGGCCCGCGCGCTGCGGCAGGCGGTCGACGGCCTGGCCGCCCGGCTCGCGGCGGCCCACACCGACATGGAGCGGCGTCTCAGCGCCCTCCGAACCGAGACCGACACCGCTCTTCGCGGTGCGGCCGCTCGCCGAGCCGCGGCCGCCCGCGCCCGGCTGGCCGCCGAGCTCGCCCCCCTGCACCAGTTCCTCGACGACCTCACGGCGCGCCAGCGGGCGTTCGCCGACTGGCTCACCGAGGCGCGGGCGCGCGCCGGGCGCTTCGCGGACCGCCTGCCGCCGCCTCCAGCGCCCCCCTCCGTCCCGCCGGCGGTCGCGGCGCTCGCGGCTGCCGACGCGAAGACGCTGGCCGAGCGGCTCCTCCCGGCCGAAGAGACGGCGCTCGAGGTCCCGCATGTCACTCTGCCGCCCCCGCCGTCTCTTCCCGCACTCGACTTCCCGGCCTCCCCGGAGCTCCCCGCCGCGCGCCTGCCCGGCTCTCTGGACGTCGTGGAGGCGAGCGTCACCGGCGCCCCCGCGCGTCTCAACGCCTTCGACCAGAACGTGCCGGGCTTCAGCGTGACCTTCCTGCTCCTCGGCATGCTGCTCGGCGTGTCGCTCGGCCTCCTCGACGAGCGTGACTGGGGGACGCTCGCGCGCCTGCGCGCGATGCCGGCGCCGTTCGCCGCGACGCTGGTCGCAAAGCTCCTCGCGCGCTTCCTCGTGGGGCTCGTGCAGATGATCGCCCTCTTCGCCGTCGGCCGCCTCGTCTTCGGCGTCTCCCTCGGCCCCGAGCCGTGGGCGCTCCTCCTGCCGACGGCGGGCATCGTCTTCGCCGCGACCGCCTTCGGCCTCGTCGTGGCCGGGATGGCGCGCAGCCGCGATGCCGTCCTCCCCGTCGGCTCGATCGCCATCGTCACCATGGCCGCCGCCGGCGGCTGCTGGTGGCCGCTCGAGTTGGAGCCCGCCTGGATGCGCCAGGCCGCGCTCGCGCTCCCGACCACGTGGGCGATGCGCGCCTACAACGATCTCATGATCCGCCGCGAGTACCTCGCGGCGGCTTTCGAGCCGACCGCCGTGCTCCTCGCGTACGGAGCGGCGTACCTGCTCCTCGGGCTCGTGCTCTTCCGTCGCCACACGCTCGGCCACGTCTGAGGCCGGCTCCCTTGCCGCCCGGTGCGGGGCTGTGGAATAGGCCGCGCATGGCGCTTCCCCTCGAGGGCATCCGCGTGATCGACTGGACGATCTGGCAACAAGGGCCCGTCGCCTCCGTGATGCTCGGCGACCTCGGTGCCGAGGTGATCAAGGTCGAGGCGCGCGAGGGCGATCCGGGCCGAGGCATCCTGCGCGCGCAGGGCCTCGACCTCTCCGACCGGCCGAACTTCTACTTCGAGGCCAACAACCGGAACAAGAAGAGCCTGGCGATCGACCTGAAGAAGCCCGAGGGAGCCGAGATCGTCCGCCGGCTCACGGACCGTGCCGACGTCTTCGTGCAGAACTTCCGCAAGGGCGTGGCGGCGCGGCTCGGCCTCGACGCGGCGGCGCTCCGCGCGCGCAACCCTCGGCTGATCTATGCGAGCGCCTCGGGCTACGGCCCCGAGGGCGAGGAGAGCGGCGCGCCGTCGTTCGACTACCTCGGCCTCGCCCGCTCCGGGATCATGTATGCCTGCGGTGAGCCGGACGACCCCCCGATGGCGATCGCCGGCGGCATCGCCGACCAGATGGGCGCCGTGATGCTCGCCTATGCCATCATGATCGCGCTCTTCGCGCGCGAGCGCACGGGCGCCGGCCAGGAAGTGGACGCCTCACACCTGGGGTCGATGGCCTGGCTCCAGGGTCTCGGCCTTTCCGCCCGGCTCATGCTGGGGCGCGCCCTCCCCCGCCAGCCGCGGCGCTCTGCGGTCAACCCGCTCTGGAACCACTACCGCTGCGCCGACGATCAATGGATCGCCCTCAGCATGCTCCAGCCCGATCGCTACTGGGCGCAGTTCTGCGCGGCGCTCGAGATTCCCGAGGCCGCGAGCGACCCGCGCTTCCGGACGATGCTCGACCGCATGATGAACTGCACCGACTGCATCGCGCTCCTCGACGAGGTCTTCGCCCGCCGGCCGCGCGCCGAGTGGCTGCGCCGTTTGGCCGAGGGCGGCGACTTCATCTTCTCGATCATCAACTCGGTGGACGACCTGCCCGACGACCCGCAGATGGTGGTGAACGGCTACCTCACCTCGTTCGACCACCCGACGTTCGGCCCGACGCGGGTGATGGGCATCCCGGTGCGGATGAGTGCGACACCGGGCGAGATCCGGCTCCCGGCGCCGGAGCTCGGGCAGCACACGGAGGAGATCCTGATCGACCTCCTCGGCTACACGTGGGAGGAGATCGCCCGCCTGCGCGAGGCGGAGGTCATCTAGCAGCGTCCGATGATCCCAACGATGTCTTTGCCACCTTCGATCTCCTGCGTAAGTTAGTCAGTCAATGGAGGGACTCGATGAGCACTGCTGTCTATGCGACATTCCAAGGACTTCTCGTCTTGGCGCTGCTCGGTGCAGTTTGCTTCATCGTGTTCATGTCAGTGCACTTGATCGGCTCCGACGAAATCGGTCTGGTCAACAAGCGCTTCTCGTTCAAGAAGCTCCCGGGCGACAACCCGATAGCCTTCCGCGGCGAGGCGGGCTACCAAGCGGCCCTCCTCATGCCCGGATGGCGGTGGAAGATCTGGCCGATCTTCTCCGTTGAAGTCCATCCCTGGGTTCAGGTCCCCGCCGGACAGATCGGTCTGGTCATCGCCCAGGTGGGTACGCCGTTGCCGATCGGCGCGAAGTCCGCCGTCTACAAGCGGGAGTTCGGCAACTTCGTCGATCTCCCGGCCTTCGTGGATCGTGGCGGGCAGAAGGGGGTCCAACGGCAGGTGCTCCCGCCAGGTACGTTGGCGCCGATCCATCCCGTGGCCTTCCTCGTCCTGACTGCTGAGGGAGCCTTCGGTGTGCCCTTGGATGAGTCGGTACGGGAGAATCCAGCCGCCGGGCTGATGAAGGCGTACGGCCTGACCCCCGACCAGCTGAAAGTAGTGAGGATCCAACCTCGGGTCGAAGAGAGTCGGGTGCTTGACGTGGTTGGAGTGGTTACGACCTACGAAGGCGACCCGCTCCCCAAGGGTGACATCGCGTGCCGCTTGGACGGCTTCGACGATATCAAGAACTACGAGAGCGATCGGGCTGAGGGTTACAGTCCCTCCGAAGCGATCGAGATGGTGCTCGGGAGCAAGAACCAACTCCACAACAACTACCAGGACTTCCAGACCTTCCTCGACAAGGGCGGCAAGATCGGCCTGCAGCATGACCCGCTGTTGTACGGAGCGTACAACCTCAATCCCGTGCTGGTTCGCGTGGAGCTCGTCCCGATGCTGGTCGTCCAGCAAGGTCAGGTCGCGGTCGTCAAGTCCTACGTCGGGCTCCCGACACAAGACGTGTCGGGGCTGGACTTCAAGTTCGGCAGCTTGGTCCGCCCCGGACACCGGGGGATCTGGCAGGAGCCGCTACGCACCGGCAAGTACCCGTTGAACCCGCGCATTTACCAAGCCGAGATCGTCCCCACGTCGATCTTGACCCTCAACTGGGCCGCCGCCACGTCCCAAGCTCACCAGCTGGACAAAGGCCTCAGCCAGATCGAGGCGAAGTCCCGGGAAGGTTTCGTCTTCATGATCGATCTCCAGGTGCAGATCCACGTACCGGATACGTTGGCGCCGCAGGTCATCTCGATTGTCGGGACGATGCTCAACCTGGTCAACGAGGTGCTCCAGGCCGCGGTCGGGAACCACTTCCGAGACAAGCTCCAGTCGATGGCGGCTATCACCTTCATCCAGACCCGCCAGCAGGTCCAGGAGGAAGCCATGGAGCACATCAAGACGAAGCTGGCCGAGTACCGGGTCGAGGTCCGAGGCGTCTACATCCAGGACGTAATCCTCCCCGAGCAGCTCGTGCGGGTCCTGACCGATCGCGAAGTGGCCAACCAACAGGTCGAGACCCTGAAGATGCAAGAGTCGGCCAACAAGCAGCGGATCGAGACCGAGAAGGCTGCGGGGTTGGGCGACGCGCAGCGGGAGCTCGCCAAGTCCGAGGTCGGCGTCAAGATCAAGGAGAACAATGCTCTGGCTCGGAAGGCCGAAGCCGACGGCGAGGCGACCTACACGGAGAAGACCGGTGCTGCGCGTGGGGCCGAGGTGCGAGCGGTCGGGCTGGCCCGTGCCGAGGCGTACGACCGTCAGGTGCAAGCCTTAGGACCCACGGCAACGGCCTTGGTCAACGTCATTGACGCGCTCTCCCGAATCAACCAGCCGATCGTCCCGGAGGTCCTGGTCAACGGGGGTAACACGTTCGACGCCCTGGCCGGCACGCTCGTAAGGAACTTCCTCAAGGCGCAGACGCCCACAGGTGGGGAGGTGAGCCCGAGCAAAGACACGCTTTCGGATCGTAGCAAATGATGTCACCTCATCCGCGTCGCCCCGCCTGCGAGCTTCGCCACGGCGCGGCGGTGCTCCTCCCTCGACGACGCTCGCGAGGACCGCGGTGCTCGCGCCCGCAGGTAGAAATACTTCATCGCTGGTGCGCCCTATCAGAATCCTGATCCGCCCCATTTCCGACCTACGCAACAAGACGCCGGAGATCGAAAGAATCTGCCGCAAGTCGGGAGAGCCGGTCTTCATCACCAAGAACGGCGAGAACTACCTTGTCGTCCTGAGCGCGGCGGCCTACGAACGTGACCAGGCCAGGCTCAAACTCTATGAGCTGCTGGCAGCCGCCGAGAGCGACGTTCGCAAGGGGGATCGCGGCGGTTCCCCTGAAGACGCTCGCCGCCGTGCTTCGCAAGGCGCGCGAGTGAAGCGCCCAGTTCGGGTTCTTCGCCTGGCCCAGCTCGATCTGCTCGAGATACAGGCTTACCTGCGTCGCCGATGACTGCGACCACCCGGCTGATCAACCAGCTCGTGGCAACTCGAGCGTCTCGCGACACTTCCCTTACGAGCGCCCCAGGGATGAGGGTCTTCGCAAGGTCGGCTACCGCTACGTCGTCCGCGGCGAGTATCTGATCTTCTACAAGGTGTTGCGCTCCTACGTCCGGGTCTACCGCGTTCTCCATGGTCGTCGCATGCACCGGGATCTCCTCTGAAATACACGGCAACTACCCCGTAAACGTATCGGCCCCCGCCCGTTCGGGGGCACCAGGGCCGTCCCCAAGGGAGCTGTGCGGCAGCCCGCCGGGCCCGGTCGCCGTCGAGCTTGGCGGCCGATGGCGGCGGGCTCTATGCTGCCGCCCATGGCGCGCGCGACGACTCGCTGTGGGTGGTGCGGGACGGACCCCCTCTACGTCAGCTACCACGACGAGGAGTGGGGTGTCCCAGTCGACGACGACCAGAAGCTGTTCGAGTTCTTGATCCTCGAAGGTGCCCAGGCCGGCCTCAGCTGGATCACGATCCTCAGGAAACGCGAAGCCTACCGCCAGGCCTTTGCGGGCTTCGATGCCGAGCGCGTCGCGCGCTTCAACGCCCGCAAGGTGGAGCAGCTCCTCGGAAACCCCGGCATCGTTCGAAACCGGCTCAAGGTCGAATCAGCGGTCAAGAACGCCCGCGCCTTCAGGCGCGTGCAGGACGAGTTCGGGAGTTTCGCCGTCTACCAGTGGCGTTTCGTCGATGGGCGGCCGCGACAGAATCGCCCCCGAGCGCTCAAGGACATCCCGGCGAAGACGGACGAATCCGACGCCCTCAGCAAGGACCTGAAACGGCGCGGCTTCGCATTCGTCGGCTCCACGATCATCTACGCGCACATGCAGGCCGTCGGCATGGTCAACGACCACGTCGTCGACTGCTTCCGCCGACGCGAGGTGGCAAGGATGGCCGCTACCCGAGCATGATCATCCCGCCCTCGGGAACGTCGGAAACGCTTCAGGTCTTCTTCGGCTGACGCGCCAGCAGGGCGCGGAGCGTGGGGAGGGCAGCCCGGTCCCTCGGGCGATTCGCCGACTCCTTCGAGCGAATGATATCCGCGAGCGCGGCGACGGGGACCACCAGACCGCCGAGATCGTACTGGACGATGTTGGGCTTCAGGTCGTCATAGCCGGCGGTCCCGGCTGGCATGAACGCAACGTCGAGATCGCCGAACTTCGTCGTCAGATTGACGAGCTCCACGTTGTGAAAGAAGGATGCGTCACAGGCGAACGGCAACCCCGCGGCCGCGTCGGGACTGCGGATCTTAGCGTCCATCGTCCGCAACGCGGCGGCGAGCCGCGTGAGGTTCTCCGAGAGGCGCGACGGGCAGATGTCGGCGTCACCGGTACGGAGCGGCGAACCGTGCAGCGTCGCTGCGAGTCCCCCGATCAGCGCGTATTGTACGCCGTGATCCGCAAGGACCCGAAGCATCGCGTCGGGATCGAAACGCGCCAATCAAGACCCCCCCGGAATCCGTCGGGCTCGGTACGCGCGCTCCTCGAACGCGAGCATGTCGAGGAGGTAGTCGAGACGCTCCCGCGGAGTCCAGGCGAGCCGCTCGACGATCTGGTCGATTTCGACGTCCTCGAAGCCGTCAGCGCCGGCAAGTTCGTCGACCATCGCGACCAACCATATCATCGGCTCGGATACGGGAGCGAGTCTCCTCGCAGGGTCGCTCAAACGTCGTAAAGGTGCCGAGAAGCAAGTTGTCTCCCTTTCCCTTCGCCGTGATCTTCGATTTACCGACCGCGCCGCTCACCGCCTGGAGCAGCGTGCGCGTCCGGTGGCGGTTGCGCGGAGGGCGAGCGCCGGGTGGGGAGGCCCCAGCCGTTGACGCGAATGGATCGACTCTTACGGGCGGCTGATCAGGACGGGCGGATCTTGATCCTGACCGACTCGCTGATCGTGATGCCGCGGGGATCCATACAGGTCGCGCCGAAGTCCACGTAAATCCCGTTCCCCGTCACCTTCAACTCGCCAGCACCCAGCGAACAGTTTCCAGCGCCGTTCTGTGACAGGAACTGTGTGAGTGTGCTGGCGATGGCTTCCTCGAACACGGCCACGTCCCTGATAGGGAACGTGCCAGCATCCTGGCAGTTGATCGAGACGGGGCCGTCGGCGCAGAAGGTCACGTCGTAGTTGGCCGGCGGAAGCCAGACGGGAGGCGACGGCGGCGACGGAGATGACTTCGGTGACTTCGGTGACTTCGGCGACGGAGGTGATGGCGACGACGGCGGCGACGGTTGGCGCTCGCAGGTCATGCGAGTGGAATTGCAGATCGGGCGATCGAGCGGGCAGTACACGCCGGCTCGACACTGCTCCGTCGGAGGGGGCGGCATCACCACGCCGCAGCTCCCCGCGTGTCGGCAGGCGGAGACGATCTTTCGCACGCAATCGCGATAGAAGCGTCCCTTGACGAATACCCCTCGACACTCCGTGAGTTCGCCACGGCAGTCGACGGAGCAGCGGGTGCCGGAGCCCGACCACGCCGGGCTGGCGTGCGTGAGGCTCACGAGGAGTCCGAGGATGGCGATGGATGTCTTCATACGGTCACCGCTAGCTGCGCGTGGGAGGTGAATGGCAAGAAGCGTACCCGCATCGCGGTTGCCGTGCTCGGGAAGATCGGATGACGCGGAATGATGGTCCGGCGCGCCCGGAGAGATTTGGCGTCGTCCGTGCCCGAGTCACCCGTGGCACACTATGCCATCACGGAGTGACATTTGGAGTCAGAACGGGTGCCGGCCCCCGGAGCCGTCAGGCGCCGGGTCGCTCCGGCGAGCGGGAGGCCCGGCCAGGCGAACAGCATGGCGTCGTCCTCGCGTCCGAGGTCCGCCTTACGGGTCCGACGCCACCGCGGACTCGTAGTCCCAAGGGTCCGTGGATACGCTCGAGGGAGAGTGCGACGTACGTGGCGAGGATGGTCACCGTCCAGACCGCGAGCGGCCGGGTGGCCGGTGTGAACAGAAACGGCGTGAACCAGAGCAGGTACCAGGGATAGACCGAGGGGGCGAGCGCGACGGCCGCGGCGATGGGCCATGCCCACGCGGCGGCCGAGTCGACGCGCAGTCGCGCGCGGGCCCAGGTCGCCACGACGAGCCCCGCGAGCACGGCGAGACCGGCGAGCGTCGTGGGCGAGGCAAATAGCTGTAGCGAGGATTCCCTTGAGCGGCCTCAGTCGCTGGCGGATCGCTCGTCGTCCACCAGGAGCGCGAGCGCTCGTTCGATCGCCTCCTGCTCCGAGTCGACACCGAAGTACCGTTTCGCGAAGTCGATTTTGCTCTGGTCGAGCTTCAGGTGCTTGTGGCGAACCGCGGACGTCCGCATGTGGCCTCGTGTACATGACGTGTACACGAACAGACCTGGGCGATCAAGAACGGCTGGCCCTGACGCTGGAAGTGAATGCAGTTCCCCCGTCTCGCGCGGTTACGCGGCATGGTGTTCCATCCGCCCCGCGCCGAAACACTTCGTTGCGCGGGCGGTCGGACTCGCGCCGACCCTTCGTGCACCGAGGGCCGCTCCAGAGGTCATCGATGGCGGTGGCGCGTCGCACGTTGCAACGATGTGCTGTCGCGATGTGGGTTAAACCGGGAAGTCTACGTAACCTCCGAAGTCAGACCCTCGCCCCAAGGCCCCCCGGCTCGCGCGGGGCGTATAATGCCCAAGGCGACGTGGTCACAGACACGGCGCGTTGTGAAGTCTGCGTGCTCCGGGACACGGGGTGAACGGGAGAGCCGACCCTGGCACCAGCTTCCGGGCGAAGCGATGCGTGGCGGGCGGGGGAGCGGGCCAGCTTCTATTCCGAGGGGCTGTCGGCCCACGGCGACGCCCGCGCAGGCGGTAATGCCTCTCCGGCCTCCATGGACAGCCCGAGGTGCGTGAGGATCCGCCGGATCACCGCGGGGTCCTCGATCGTCGCCAGCACGATCATGCGCCCGCCGCATTTCGGACAGGCGAGGACGTCGGCTTCAAACGCCCGGCGCATGAGGTCGGCCCAGGCGCGATACTTCGGGCGCGCGCGACGATGCGTCGCATCGTCACGCGGGTCGTCGGCGGGCGGCGGCGATGGGACCGTGCCAGCCTCGGGTTCGGCGCGCGCCACCACCGCCCGGCGCCACGGCGCGTTCGGCGCCAGGACGCCGTGATAGAAGTATCAGGTTGGTCCGCGGCCGGGGCACCAGCGGGACGAGCCGCTCCAGCAGCTCCACCGGTGTGAAGACGAGATGGGTCGTCCCGTCTGCCCATGGGCGCTGCAGGGCGACGGCGATCCGCCCGTCGCGCAGCCGCTG
>VBKF01000069.1 GCA_005888095.1 Deltaproteobacteria bacterium
TAGTACTGGCCGACGACCGACGGGATAGCGTTTCCACCCGTCACAAACACGTCGCGGCCCCAGCGGTAGAACGAGTAGACCCAGAACGTCTGCGGCACGGGCTTCCCCTCCCACAGGGAGCGGGGGACGATGTTGGTCAGGATGATCCACTCCGGGCTCTCCTCGATGTAATCCCGCTCCTCCGGAACGATGCTCGCGGCGAGCGCGGTCTCGGTGAAGAAATCATTGTGCTGGCGGGGGGCGAGCACCTCGGCGATGGACTTTTCGCGGAGCTGTGCGCGATCGTGGTCCGTCCGGAGATAGAACTGGAGCTGCGTCGCCGCCAAGAGCACGAAGCCGAGCAGCGGTCCCGCCCAGACAGCCTTCCGCACCACGCGCGAGGGCGACACGAACATCCATACGAGCCCCGCGGGCATCACGAGCATGGCGGTGAGGGATCTGGTCCCTTGATCCAGAAACACGATCGCGATTGCCAGGACGGCCACAAGCGCATTCAGCGATCGGCGCATGCGTCCGCGGGCGAACAGCGCTCCGAGAATCCCAAGAGATCCCGCTGCGACGAGGCTGGCCTGCGAGATCCAGAAGACGGTGTTGGTGGACGCGCCTGCGTAGAAGGTCTCGTACCGCCACGGCTT
Source organism: Deltaproteobacteria bacterium (assembly GCA_005888095.1). Classification (GTDB taxonomy): domain Bacteria; phylum Desulfobacterota; class Binatia; order DP-6; family DP-6; genus DP-3. The sequence continues at coordinate 636 of VBKF01000069.1, forward strand.
GTCGGCTCGGCCGCCCGAGGCGGCATACTCGAGGTAGGGGAAGAGACCGAAGAGCAGCAAGGCGATCAGCAGGACGTCGTTCCGTCGAGGGACGGGACTGCGGCGAGTCGGTGTCGGCAGCTTGCCCATCATCGACGTCAGCCAGTAAGCGGCCGCACCGCAGAGCAGGAAGAGTACGATCAGCGCGGCGGCGAGCGCGAGGTACTTCTCGTCGATGTTCATGCCGATCCAGTCGCCGAACCACAGGTCTGGAACCAACGACTGCACGCAGGCCGGCATCGCGAACCAGAACGCGTGGGCGGTAAGCAGCATGATCCACCCGACGCGCCGATTCCCCGCCGCCATGATCGATTCCACGAGCAGCGCAGCCACCACGATCGCATAGGTGACCGCGGCCGTGCGGATGACGGCTCGCGATGGATGGAGGGGGGTGAGCCCCGCCAGCCCGACCATGAATGGGACGGCCGCGCCGATGAGTCGGCGCACCGTACGATCGGAGGCTCGCGCGGGCGAACGCAAGGTGCGGGGTCTCTCAGCCATCGAGGCCCGCCAACCCCGCGACCCGCACGCGCGCGCGCGGAGAGCGAACGCATCCCACCCAGGCAGCGGTCACCACGATCATGCCGGCCACCGCTGACGTCACGAAGAAGGAGTGCGCCAAGAGCCCTGCTCCGGCCGCGAGCGCGCCCAACGCGTAGGCGAGCGGGAGAATGGAGCGGCGGCTGCGCTCGCCGGTCAAGCGCCGCGCGGCGAAGAGCTTCACGGCGCCGGTCACCGTGGCCGCTGCGAGGATGCTCGCCGCCACGCCGGTCGTGCCGTACCCGAGTGCTGCCGTGGCTACCAGGCCGAATATCAGCACGCGAACCGCCTCGAGACTCAGGTCCATCGCCGGACGCCCCATCGCGCGGAACACCACCTGCGAGCAGTCGAGGACGTAGAACGGCGCGGCCAACGCGAGCAGCTGCAGCGGCCTCGCCGCGGGCAGCCACGACGGGCCGTACACTCTCGCGAGCAGCGCGGGTGCGAAGATGGCGAGGAGGATCGAGCTGGATGCCACGAACGCTGCTGGCGTCCGCAGCATCTGGGCGAAGGCCCGACGGAGGCGCGGCACATCCGTCTGGATTCGCGCTAGCGATGGGAAGGCGACGCGCGACAGGATCTCCCCGATCCGCTGCACCGGGACGATCGCGAGCTGGAAGGCGAGCGTGTAGTGCGCCAGCGCCGCCGCGCCGAGGTAGCGTCCGACCACGAAGTAGTCGACGTTGGAGAACACCTGTGTGGCGAGCATGCTGCCCATCACGAAGCCGCCGAAGCCGAGGACGTCCCGGCACTCCGCGGCGCTGATGCGGAGCGTCGGCCGCCAGGGCCGCACGCACCAGAGGAGGAGCGCCCGAGTAACGTGCCGCGCGAAGAGCCCGGTCACGAGGCTCCAGACGCCGTAGCCCCGGTAGGCGAGCCCGATCGTGACCGCGCCGAGCACCACCTCGGCCCCGATCTCGGTGGCCGCGAGCCGCGCGAAGCGCAGCGATCGCTGGAGGAGCGCACGGGGGACGACCAGCAGCGCGTGCACCGGCACCATCAGCGCAAGCGGCCGGAGCACGCTCACCAGCCGCGGCTCCCGCATCAGCGCGGCGATCGGCGCGGCCGCGGCCCAGAGGCCGCTGGCGAGCCCGATCCCGGCCGCGAGACTCAGCCAGAAGACCGCGCCGACGTGGCCCGGCCTCAGCTCCCGCCGCTGAACGATCGCCGCACCCAGGCCCAGCTCCGCGACCGCATTGACCGTGAAGACGAAGATCGTGGCGAGCCCGACCAGGCCGAACTCGGCTGGCGCGAGACGCCACGCGAGCACGAGCATGATGACGTAGTGGAGGCCGACGGTGCCCCCCTGCCCCAAGGCGGCCCACGCCATGCCCCGCTTGGCGAGACCCCGCAGCTTGGCGGACTCGACGCGGTCCTCGATCATGCGACCGCTTCCTCCGTGCCCGGTCGTGCAGCCTCCTCGACGAACCCGGCCATGCCGCCGTAGACGCGCCGCGCATCGCCGCTCGCTTCGGCGAACCGCCGGGCTCGCGAGGCCATGCGGCCGAGCTCGTCCCGGTCCGCGGCGAGCTTCCGGAGCACTTGCGCAAGATCTGCGAAATCGCCGGCGCGGTACGACGCGCCCACCCCTTCGCGGCGGATCATCGCTCCCATCTCGCCCTCGAGCGAGCAGACGACGGGCAGCCGGGCCGCGAGATACTCGAACAGCTTGTAGGTCACGGTCTGGGTCGCACCCGGGCGGTAGCACGCGACGCTCACGTCACCGGAGGCCAGCAGGCGCGCGAGCGCTGCCGCGTCGAGCCAACCGAGGAACTCGACGTTCCCGAGCCCCGCAGCGCGACGCTCGAGCCGCTCGCGCTCGGGACCGTCGCCCGCAATCAGGAAGCAGGCCGCCGGACCGTCGTCGCTCGCCAGCAGGCGCGCGCAGTCGATCACGCAATCGAGGTCATAGGCCCGCCCGAGGGCTCCCGCGTACACCACGCGCAACGGTCCCGCCTCCGGCGCGGGCGCCTGGGCTGCCGCGAGCCGGTCGAACGCCTCGATGTCGGCGGCCGGGTAGAAGACCCTCGCCGCGACCTCGCGCGGCGCGGCCAGGCGCCGGGCCCAGCCGACGTACTGCTCGGAGAGCGCAGTCACCGAGTGCGCCCGCGTGAAGATCCTCCGCGCGCGGCGCGACAGCGGCGCGCTCAGCATCCGCCCGACGGATCGCACCGCGGGCGGCAGCAGGTCGACGAAGACGTCCGGCCACGGGTCGATGACGTCGACGACGAAGGGCACCCCGCGGCCGGCGCAGTAGTCCGCCACCGCCGCGACCGTGTCGAGTGGAGGCAGGCTCGCCACCACGACGTCGGGCGCGGCACGCCGCGGCATCTCGTCGGCCAGCCGCTGCGCGAAGCGCCAGTGGCTCGCGTAGCGGCGGAGCGAGACGTTTCTCTGGTAGCCGAAGGCGCGGAGCGCGACCACGCGGTAGCCCTCGGCCTCGTACTCCGTGTCGGCCGGGAAACGGTGCCGCTTGGTGTGGTGGAAGAAGGTCTGCGTCCACAGGGTGACCTCGTGACCGCGCCCGGCGAGCGCGCGCGCCAGCCCCATGAAGCGCATCGGCCGCACCCCGTCGCTCGGGATGGGCTCGGCCGCGGTGACGAGCCAGACCCTCACTACCCCACCGCCCGCTCGGCCCGCGGCGTCCGGTTCCACTCGGCGCGCACCATCTCCTCGAGCGTCGCCTCGAGCGGCCGCGAGACGTCCCACTCCGGGAAGTGGCTGCGCAGCTTCCGGAGATCGGAGATGTAGCAGATGTGGTCGCCACGGCGCGCCTCGTCGCGATAGCTCCAGCGCATCGGGGTCCCGACCAGCGCCCCGACCTTCTCGATCGCCTCCAGCACCGACACGCTGTTCTCGCGCCCGCCGCCCAGGTTGTAGACCTCGCCCGCGCGCGGCCGCTCGGAGAAGGCGCGGAAAGCCCGCACGACGTCGTCGCTGTGGATGTTGTCCCGGACCTGCTTCCCCTTGTAGCCGAAGACCGTGTAGTGGTCGCCGCGCACGGCGCACTTCACCAGGTAAGACAGGAAGCCGTGCAGCTCGACCCCGCTGTGCTGCGGCCCGGTGAGGCAGCCGCCGCGGAAGACGCCGACCGCCATCCCGAAGTACCGGCCGTACTCCTGCGCCACCAGGTCCGCCGAGGCCTTGGAGGCCCCGAACAGGCTGTGCAGCGTCTGGTCGATGCGGCAGCGCTCGTCGATGCCGTGCCAGTCCTCGGGGCGCGCGTAGTCGTAGCGCAGCGGCAGCTCGCGGAGCGGGAGCTCATTGGGCGCGTCGCCGTAGACCTTGTTGGTGCTCATGAGGATGAACACCGCCTCGGGGCTGTGCTGTCGCGTGGCCTCCAGGAGGTTGAGGGTGCCGAGCGCGTTCACCTCGAAGTCGTCGAACGGCAGCTTCGCGGCCAGGTCGTGGCTCGGCTGCGCCGCGCAGTGGATCACGAGGTCGAAGCGGGTTCCCCGGAACAGATCCGCGATCGCCTCCCGGTTCCGGATGTCGAAGTCGTGATGCTCGAAGTGGCGTGTCTCCGTTCGGAGGCGCGCCAGGTTCCAGGTGGTGTCTCCCGCCTCTCCGAAGAATCGGCGGCGCATGTTGTTATCGACGCCGACGACGCGCCACCCGAGCCGATCGAACGTCTGCACCGCCTCGGAGCCGATGAGGCCGCTGCTGCCAGTGACGAGTAGAGTCTTCTGCTGGGTCATCTCACCTTCCCACGGTGTCAGGCCGCCAGCGACGCGAGGCGTTCGGCGGCGCGGTCGATCTCATCGAGCAGGCACGGCGTGCCGGGGGTCAGCGCCTGGAAGCGCGGGGACGCGTTCTCCCGTACGCGGACGAGGAGCTCCTCCAGGAGGAAGAGCGCGAGGGCGCGGCGTCGGGCCTCGGTCGTGCTCCAGTCGACGCCCGGCCACCCGTGCATCGCCTCGCCGAGACGATCGCCTCCGCCGGCGGCTTCGTGCACGCGCGCGGCGAGCCCGGCCGGAAAGCGCGACGCGAGGCGATGGGTCAGGAGATCGAACCCCGCCTGGCGCCGCCCCGTGTACTCCCAGTCGATCAGCCAGACCGCGTCCCGTCCCACCAGCACGTTGCCGGCCTGGAAGTCGCCGTGCGTCTCGGCGGTCGCCAGGCTCGTCGCGCCCGGGAGCCGCTCGACGACGCTCCCAAGCGTGCGGACCGTGTGGCCGAGGCTCCCGCGTCGAGCGCTGAAGAGCGGTGCCGCCGCGATCGCGTCCTCCAGCCGGCCGACCAGCGAGCCCAGGTAGTCCCTCACCGCGACGCGTTCGAGCGTGCGCGCGATCAGCCGTCCGAGCGCGCCCTGCGCCGCGGCGAGCGCCCGCGCCCGCTCGCTCGCCAGCGGCAGGCGATTGAGCGGCGTGCCCGGGATCAGCTCCTCGGTGAACCAGTGTCCCGAGGGCGCGACGGAACGCAGCCGCGGGATCGGCAGATCCGGGGCCCCGCGCCTGAGCGCCAGCTCGGCCTCGAGGAACGCCGGGTCCGTCCCGGCCTTGGCGATCACATGACAGACCTGCGCGGCCCCGTCGACGACGCGCAGGCGGTGATTCCCGCCGAGGATGACCAGCGAGTCGGCGTTCGCGAGCGGCGGGCTGACACCCACCTGCCCGTCGGCCAGCCACCCCGCCGTCGGGCGACGGATCGCCGCCGCGACGTACGCGCGCTGCAGCGGTCGGGTCCACCAGCGGAGGCTGCGGGCGAACTCTCGGACGACGGGCTCGAAGGATGCGCGTGAGGCCGCCGGCCGGAAGATCGCGTTCACGCGAGAGTTGCAGAGCCAGGTCTGCTCGTCGCGTCGTCGGCGAGCACTCCCGTGCTCGTACCAGCGCACGGTGTGGGGGCGCCCGCCGAGCGCCGACATCAGCTCGGGGAGCGTCTCCTCGAGGATGCGCCCGAAGGGCTCCCGTTCACGCAGCAGACTGATGCGCATCGGCGTTGGACGGCGGCAGCCCGATGGCCGCCGCGATCGTCGCGGCGATCTCCGCGGCGGGCTGCGACCCGTCGAGGATCGTGCATTGGCTTCGCGGGGCGAGCGCCCGGTAGTGCGCGAGCCGCGCGCTCAGGACCTCGCGGCTGTCACGAAACGGCTCACCCTTGAGATCGGAACGTCGCTCCGATTCCGCCACCGGCACCAGCAGCACGAAGGTGGCGTCGGGATGCGGCGCGAGCCGTTCCACCGCCCGCCAGAGCCACCACCGCTCCACTTGCTCGGCCGGGAAGTTCAGCCGGAAGTCGATCAGCGTGTCGACGAGGTAGCGATCGCAGAGCACGATGCGGCCACGTCGCCGGAGAATCCGCACGCGCACGCCGAGCAGCCATGCGAGGTCGAGGAGCGCCGCCGCGAGCCAGGCGCGGCGCACCCACGGCCGGCCGAGCGCCTCGCTCCGCCGCTCTCCGGGCCCGGAGGGCGGAAGGCGCCGGCCCGCGGCGCGGCGCGCGAGGGACTTGAGGCGGGTGAAGAACGGCGTGTAGCCGCCACGCACCCAGACGACCGTGGTCTCGAGCCCTCGCGCGCGCAGCCGCCCGCGCAGGAGCTCGATCTGGGTCGACTTGCCGGCGCCGTCGAGACCGCTGAACGTCAGCAACCACCGCGGGCCGAGTTTCGACGATGTTTCGTTCATGCGGAGACCACAGCTTCGCCCCTCGGCTTACATGAGCCGCTCGTCGTCGATTTTTTTCCGAGAGCCGAGGGGCCTTCGCGGACGCGCTAGAGACGCTCGAGCACGCCCGCGTCCAGCTCGACCCCGACGCTCCGCTGCAGCAGGTCGACGCTCACCACGAAGGTGGCGCGGCCGGCGTGCCACGTCTGCACGAGTCCCTCGACGCCGGCGAGCAGCCCGGCGACGATGCGGACACGATCCCCGACGCGGATCCACGGCAGGGGCCGCGCGCCGTCGGCGGTGACGATCCGGCGGACGGCTTCCACCTGCTCGTCCGGCACGGGATGGAGCGCGTCCCAGCGCTCGCCGAGGACGCGCACGACGCCGTCGGTGCCGGCGACGCGCACGTACGTCTCGCGCGAGGGCGCAAAGCGGAGGAAGAGGTAGCCGGGGAACAGCGGCTGGTCGAGCACGACCCGGCGGTCGCGCCGCCGGCTCGGCACGCGCAGGCGCGGCAGGAAGACGTGGAGGCCCTTGCGCTCGAGCGCGCCCTCGACCTTCGGCTCGTACTGGTTGCGCGTCCAGACGGCGAACCAGCGCTCGCCGGCGGCGCCGAGCCCGTCTGTAGGCTGGGCGCTCGCGCTCACGGGACCATCTCCTCCGTGGGCTGTTCAGGCCCCACGAAGGCGTCGCCGTCCTGGGCCGACTCGCGCTGGGTGAGGACCTCGGTCACGCCCTCGTAGACCGGCAACATGTCGAGCGCATTGCGTTGTCCCGCCTCGATCACCCGCTCGGCGAGCGGGAAGTCGCCGCGGGCGGCGTAGACCTCGACCGCGAGGTCGCGGTAGAGCTGCCCTTGCTCGGGGGCTCTGAGCAAGGCTGCGAGCAGGCTCTGCTCCGCCGCGCGGAAGTCGTGCGCCTTCAGGTAGTTGCGCGCTGCGCGGCCGAGGTCGGTGTTCGCGTCGAGGCTTCGGTCCCCCTCTTCGGCCAGCACCGCCGCCGCCTCGCTCCAGCGCTCACGCGCTTCGAGGAGCGAGACCAGGTCGTTCGCGATCGACACCCGGTTCTCTCCCAGCGCCGCATCGTCGAGGGCGCGGCGGAGCCCGCGCTCGATGGCGGCAGCCGTCTCCGACTCGAGCGCCGCCAGCTGGATGGACAGCGTGTCGCCCTCGGCGAGGGCTCGCACCAGCCGGGCCGGATCGCTGGGCGAGTCGACGTCGGCGCTCAGGTAGGCGTGCGAGGCGAGGTACGGGAAGCGGTACATCGACTCCTCGAGCTCGGCGGCGCCGGCCTCGCGCTCGCCGCGCGCGAGGAGACGGAGCCCGAGCTGATCGCGCACCTCGGCCGACCACGGCTCGAGGGCGAGGGCGCGCCGGAGCGCCTCGTCGCCCTCGGGCCCGGGCCCGAGCGCTTCGGCAAGGGCCGTGTGCGCGTCGCGATCGGCGGGCGAGCGGTCGAGCGCGCGGTGGACGAGGGCCAATGCGCGCGGGCGCGCCGGCTCGCCCTCCGCCGCCAGCGTGAGGTCGGCCGTGCGCAGGCAGTCCTCGGGAGCGAGCGGTGTGCCGCCCGCGACCACGAGCACCGAGTTGGCGGCCCGCGGGACCAGCGCGACGACGAAGGTGGCGAGCAGAAGGCCGAGCGCGGGACTCCGCCCGACGCGTGCCGGCCGCCCGCTCAGCACGAGCAGGCCGATGATGGTCATCGCGAGGAGCAGGTTCGCCGGCATGTGCAGGCTGAAGTCGACGGCGCTGTGCACCAGGATCGCGACGAGGCCGCCCGCGAGGCCCCAGCGCAGCTCGGACGAGTCACCGAGCGCGCGCGCCCAGTCGCCGCGTCGGAAGTCGGCGGGCACGTCGGGCTCGGGCGAGGTCTCGGAGGCATCCCGCCGCCGGCGGATGGCGCACACGACGCTGACGGCGAAGGCCAGGATCACCGCCACGCCGGCGATGCCCGTCTCGGCGGCGAGCTCGAGGTAGTCGTCGTGGGCATGGTCCCAGATGCCTCCCTCGATCGGCGGCTCCACGTAGGGACGGAAGGCGTGCAGCCACGACCCGAGCCCGGTCCCGAGCAGTGGATGATCGCGCACGATGCCGCTTCCCTCGGCGCTCACCGCGAGTCGCATGGCCAGGCTCACGTCCCCCGTGTCGGTCGCCGCGCTCTCGTGCGTGTCGGCGTCGGCCATCACCCAGCCGACGACCGACGCGCCGCCGCCGACGACCAGCGCGAAGGCCAGCACCGCCGGCGCCCAGCGCCAACGGGTCGCCTGCCGCGCGACGATGCCCGCTCCCGCCACCGCGAGTCCGACGAGCAGCGCGGCCAGTCCGCCGCGCGAACCACTCGCCAGGTGCGCCACGCCCATGAGGAGCGCCGCGCCCGCGGCCACGAGCGGCGGCCACAGGCGTTGCTGGTGGACGACCAGCACGGCCACCCACGCCCGGCGTCCGCGCACGCCGATCCCCCGACCGGCCTCGATCGCGCGCACGAGCTGGCGTCGCACGCGGCGCGCCAGGGACCACGCGTACACGAGCGCGAGCGGCACGACCATCTCGAGCCAGCCCGCGAAATGGTTCGGGTTCACGAACGGACCCGAGGCGCGGCCCGACGCCACGGGAACGCCCGTGATCCAGAGCACGTCTCCGTTGCCCGCAACCTGCTCGACGAGCGCCAGCCCGCCGAGGAGCGCGCCGCCGACGACGAATGTCAGCACGAGACGGCCGAGCACGTGCGCGCGAGCGTCCGCCCACGGGTAGCCGACGAGCACGGCGAAGATACCGCACGCGATCGAGAGGCGGCCGAGCTCGACCCACACGGCGTAGGGATCGAAGGCGACCGCCCGCCACGTGCTCCAGCCCCCGTCGCCTGGCCAGCCGGGCAGCAGGCCGGCGTAGAGACGCGCCGAGGCCGGCTCGAGCAGCTGCAGGACGGCAGGCGGCAACGGCACCGTGGTGGCCAGCGCGAGCACGCCGAAGACCGCGAGCGCCGCCACGCCCGGCGCGGCGGGCGCCGCGCCCACGCGGCGCCGTTCGCGCAGCGTGATGCCGAGCAGCACGAGCACGACGACGGACGCGCACGCGGCCGCCGCCGGCTGGCGTCCGCCGAGGAAGAGCGGCAGCCCGAGGACGAGCGCCTGGAGAGCGACGAGCATCCGCCGCGCGCTGCGGCTCATGCCGGCGCCTCCGTCTGGGCCGCGGGGCCGGGTCCGTAGTAGCCCCCGTAGTAGCGGCTGTAGAAGTACGTGTCGCCCCAGCGCAGGTCGACGTTGTTCACCACGGCACCGAGCAAATGGACGTTCGCCTGGAGGAGCTGGTCGCGCGCGCGCCGCAGGAGCTCGCGTGGCGTGTCGTGCCCCTTCACGACCAGCACGGCCCCGTCGGCCTCGCGGCCGAGGACTACGGCGTCGGTCACGGGCAGCACCGGCGGGGAGTCGAGGATCACGAAGTCGTACGCCTGGCGCAGGTTCTCGAGCGCGTCGCGCATGCGGGCCGACCCCACCAGCTCGGCCGGGTTGGGCGGCGTCGGTCCGGCCGGCACGAAGAAGAGCCGCGCTCCCTCGAGCGGCCGGATGACGCTCTCGAGGTCCGCCTGCCCGGCGAGGAAGCTCGAGAGGCCGTATTGGTCGTTCACCACGCCGAGCGTGCGATGGCAGTTCGGCCGCCGGAGATCGACGTCGAGCAGGATGACGCGTGAGCCGGCCTCGGCCAGGCTCGTCGCCAGGTTCACGGAGGTGACCGTCTTGCCCTCGCTCGCGCCCGCGCTGGTGAGGAGGATCACCTTGGGCGGCGCGCCGGCCGCGGAGAACAGCACCGCGGTGCGCAGGCTGCGGAATGCCTCGGCGGCCGGCGACCTGGGATCGCTCAGCATGACCAGGTCCGGACTGTAGGCGCTGCCGTTGCCGTTCGGTACGGGCGCCGCCGGGATCGCGGCCGCCCCCTTCGCGCTGCTCGCGGGCCGCGGCAGTGCGCGGCGGGCGAGGGCGAAGTTCGGCACCGTGGCGAGGGTCGGCAGCTGCAGGAAGCCCTCGACCTCCTCGCTGCTCTTCACGCTGTTGTCGAAGTAGTCGCAGAAGAACACGGCGCCCACCGCCGCGAAGAGCCCGGCGAGGAGGCCGAGCACCAGATTGAGCGCCACGCGCGGCTTGCTCGGGCTCTGCGGGACCTCCGGCCGCTCGACGACGCGCACGTTGGACGCCGCCAGCTCGGAGTTCACCGAGGTCTCCATCTGCTGCTTCAGCAACGAGTCGTGCAGCGCGTGTGCGCTGTCGACATCGTTCTTCAGCAGATCGTAACGGGCTCCGAGCGCGTGCAGGTCGATGGCGACCTCCTCGAGGTGCGCCATCTTGTGGCGCAGCGCCTCCTCGCGCAGCCGGGCGGCGTCGTACCGGGCGCGCACCGACGTCGTCTCTTCCGCCACCTCGGCGCCGAGCTGGCGCTCGAGCTCCGCCTCGTTGCGGGCGAGCTCAAGCATCTGGGGGTGGTTCTGCCCGAGGCGCTGGGCGAGGCCGGCGCGCTGTGCGCGCATGTCGAGCAGCGCCAGGTGGAGCTTCTGGACGCCGGGGCGGTCGAGGAAGTACGCGAGCGCCTCGCTGCCCGGCGTGGTGAGGAACTCGTAGCGGGTCTCGAGGTTGAGGCGCGTGCCCTCGACCTTGGTGAGCAGGCTCGACACCTCGCCGATGCGCTGCGCGACAGTCTTCTGCTCCTCGTTGATGGCGACGTTCGGATGGTCGGCCGCGAAGCGCCCGAGCGCGTCCTGCGCCTTCTCGAGCTGCTGGCGGGACTCGAGGAGCTGGCGGCCGAGGAAGTCCTTGGCGGTCACGTCGGTCGCGCGCCGCGCCTCCTCGTTGGCCTCGATGTAGGCCTCGGTGTGCGCCGCGGCGAGGAAGGCCGAGAGCGCGGGGCTCGGCGTCGTGAAGCTCACCTCCACGAGGTCCGTGCCGCGCACGTCCTGGACCGATAGGTAGCGCATGTACCGGTCGAGCAGGACGGGTTCGACCTCGCCCGGCATCGCATGCTCGGCGCCGCCGCTCGCCGCGGGCGCTCCGTCCCATCCGCGGGGCCGGAGCAGGTTCACCAGGTTCCCGCTCAGGCTGAGGAGACCCTTGCGCTCCGCGCCGGGGTGGAGAAACGCCTCGTCGGTCGCGAGCCGCTCGCTCCGGATGACGCGCTCGGCGAGGTCGCGGCTCTTGAGCGTCGCGACCTGCGTGGCGAGGAAGCTCGAGGTGCCGTTCACGCTCCGGTCGCCGGTGTAGAGGCGCGTCGTCACCAGCGTGACGAGCAGCGCCAGGCCGAGCGTCAGCGCGAGGCACGTCGCCGCCAGCCAGCGGTACTTGTAGAGGAGCCGGAGGTAGTCGCGCAGATGGCGCGCCGGCACCTCGCTGAACTCCGCGTCGATCACGCCGGCGGCGGCGTATCCGCCGGGCGCCGTGAGACGCGAGTCGGTCGCCCTGGATGCGAGTGCTTGCTCCGCCATGTCCGCGTCCTCCTAGAAGAGCAGCACGTTCCCGCCGACGTGGATCATCTCGCGCGCGACGGTCCACATCCCCCACGGGACCACACGGCTCCGCGAGACCGGCAGCCGGACGACGTCCCCGTCGACGACCGGCGGGTCCGCGGCCGTCCCGTGTGACACGGCCTCGAGGTCGACCGTGAAGGAGTAGTCCTCGCCGGGACCGAGCACGCGCTTGACGGTGGCGTGGCGACGATCCGCCGCGAACACCTGCCCGCCGGCCGCGGCCAGCGCGCCGCTGACCGTGAGCCCGCGCGTGACCGGGTAGGAGCCTGGCTTCTCCACCCAGCCGTCGACCAGGACGCTGCCCGCCGGGGCGACGCTGACCACGTCGCCCGGCCGGGCCAGCGGGTTGGGCAGACGCCCGTCGCGCCCCGCGAGGCCGAGCAGCAGCTCGATGTCGAGCCTGAGGGGTGAGCGGTTGCCCGCGCTCCCGTCCCCCGCGGGCACGAACTCGACCACGCGGCCCGCCTCGCGGTTCGGACCGCCCGCGGCCCAGAGGACGTCGGCGAGCGTCGTCCCTGGCCGCGTGACGGGGTAGAGACCGGGCCGCTCGACGCTGCCGGTGACGGCGACCACGCGGCTGCGGTACTCGGCGACGAGCACGCTCACGTGCGGCGACCGGAGGACCGCGGCCGCAACGAGCCGCCTGTCGATCTCCTGCTCGAGCTCGGTCGCCGTGAGGCCGTTCGCGGGCACCATGCCGAGCAACGGCAGGCTCACCTCGCCGCTGCCCGTCACCCGGACGCCCTGCTGGAAGGCAGGCGCCGCGCTCACGGCCGGCACCTCCGCGCCGCCCTGCGCGCCCCGCGGCGACGCCGCCTGGGGCTGCGCCTCGAGCAGGTCCGGAATGCGGATGTCGAGCAGGTCGTCCGGCCCGATGCGGTACCCGCCCTCGTCCGGCGTCCCGGTGCGCGCCGCCGCGATCGCTTCGAGCCGCGCCCGGTCGGCCGCGCTCGTCAGGTCGCCAAGGCCGGCGCGCTCGGGAGATGCGGGTGGCTCTACGCCGCGGCGGACGCTGCAGCCTTCCGCACATGCGAGGGCGAACGAGAGCAGCACGGCGGCCCGGAGGCCGCCGTGCTTCCTGTCTGCAAGCGCGATCACGAGCGATTCTTACGATGGCGAACGGGGCGGGCAGCCCTGGAACGGCTTACACATCACGTGTCCGTTCGGGCTCACGCAGCAAGCCCGACGCAACGTGATCGCCGGCCGGTGCCGGTTCGCGGGACAGACCTTCTTGTCGATACGAAGGGTCGTCCTGTTGTGCGGGCAGCTCGCCAGCCGCGCCTGACGCCTCGCCCATTTCCCCTTCGCGGCGGCCGGCGTCGGGCAGGCAAGCCCGGTCCCGAGCAGCAGCATGGCGGCTGCCGCGAGGAGCCGACCACTCCTCAGCGTTCGAGTCAGCATTTCCTTCCTCCTTGTGGCTTCACCTGCACTCCAACGCCCCCCCCAAGATCCCCGGCGGACGCCGGGCGCGCCCCCATGCGCGACGCGTGCCAGCACGAGGCACCCACCGCGGCACGCGCGGCCTCGCAAAAAACCCTGAAGGGACGGCGCGTGGTGGGCAAGTTTTGCCCGTCGGGCCACGGCGCGGCGGCCCGGCGGCGCGACAGGAATGACCGTGGACGCCATGGAAATGACGCGCCCCGTCGCCGTCCGGAAGCGGCGGGTGTCACGGACGGCACAGCGCCCGCGTGACTCGTGCGTCGAGGTGCCCGACGGCACCGCTGTCGCCTGGCCTCGCGAGCGGCCCGAAACGTGCAGGAGTCGCTTAGTCCACGCCGGATGGCGTGAGCCACCACAATGCCCGCCCGCACCTCACGCCTGCAGCTACCCTTCGCGGCGGCCGCCCTCTTCACCGTGACGCTCCTGCTCGGCCCGCCGGGCAAGAGCGCGAGTCCCGAGGACTTCCACGCGAACATCGTGAACGGACGGCTCACCTCCGGATTTCCGGCGGCCGGCGCGCTGCTGCTCGGCGACGAGGCGACCGCGGTCACGTGGTGCTCGGGCGTGCTCATCGGCTGTGACACGTTCCTCACCGCCGCGCACTGCGTGTGCGACACGAACGGCGCCGACTGTCAGGGCGCGCGCGCGCCGAGCCCGTTCGGCCGCCTCGTCTACCTGCAGCACGCGGGCTTCTTCCGGGCCACCA
>VBKF01000070.1 GCA_005888095.1 Deltaproteobacteria bacterium
TATTCGACGGTCTTTTCACGCATCGCCAGCGTCCCCGCGATCTCCCGGTTGGTCTTCCCGTCGACGACCAGGTCCAGCACCTGCCGTTCGCGCGGTGTCAGACGTCCGAGGCGCCAGGCGCGGTCGGCGCGCTGAGCTTCCCTCTGCCACAACGCCCGGTCCATCTCGATCGCCTGATGGATGCGGTCGAGCAGCAGCTGGCGGCTGAAGGGCTCCTCGAAGTAGTCGAACGCGCCGGCCTTCAGCGCTTCCACCGCGGCCTGCACGTCGCCATAGCCCGTGACGACGATGATCGGGAGTCCGACCCTCCGGGCGATGAGCTCTCGCTGGAGAGCGAGCCCTCCCATGCCCGGGAGGCACAGCTCCAGCAAGAGGCATCCCGGACGGGGTCCGTCCGACGCCTCGAGGAACGCCTCCGCCGTGGGGTACGTCTCGACGGCGAGCCCCACCGACGCGCAGAGCCGGCGCAGCGACTCGCGCGCGGTCTCGTTGTGATTCACGACGACGACTCGCGGCTGCGCGCCGGCTCCGTCCGCGGGCGCGACCTGCATACCTGTGGATGCCGACCCATTGCGCTGCCATTCGTGGGCCATGCCGTGCGGCATCATCGCCGCGGAGGCGTTCGGCGGTCAATCGTGAGAACCACGCACCGGTGCCCGGGAGAACCCGCTGCCTCCAGGCTCAGTGCCGAGCCGGAATCTGCTCGACCCGCAGCGGCACCGTCGCCGCCACCTGCCCGTCGACCAGCACGTCGAAGGCGTAGCGCCCCGGATGCTCCAGGTTCAGGTTCGTCACGTTCAGGATGTGGTCGGTGCGGATGGTCTCCCCGAGCTCGCCGGGCTGAACCGTCATCGCGCCGGGGAGACGGAACAGGACGGTGCCGTCCTGCGTCCGGAACTGCACTTCGACCTGCCGGGTGGCTCCGGCCTCGCGCGCGTCGGCCTCGAAGCGGACGACGAGCTGCATGTGGGCGTGGGTGGTCGGGAATCCCGGCGCGTAGATCGTGTCGAAGATGCCGAGGATGTTGAGCTTGCCCTCGCGCGAGACGTTCGAGTAGTCGGCGAGGAGCGCGAGGCTGACGCGCATGCGCGCCCCGGCGCACTAGCGCCGGCGCGCCCGCACGCGCCGCGCCTCGGCCTTCCGTTCCGGCTTGGCCTCGGCGGCTCCCCGCACGAGCCGCGGGAGGGTCCGGCCGAGGGGCTGGCGGGCGACGCCGCGCTCGGTGACGATCGCCGTCACCAGCTCGTTCGGGGTCACGTCGAAGGCGGGGTTCAGGACGCGGATGCCGCTCGGCGCGATCTGCCGCCCGAGCACGTGCGTCACCTCGCGCGCGGGGCGCTCCTCGATCGGGATCTTGTCGCCGCGCGGGCAGTCGAGGTCGATCGACGAGATGGGTGCCGCGACGTAGAACGGGATCGCGTGTCGGTGCGCCAGCACGGCCAGAGGATAGGTGCCGATCTTGTTGGCGACGTCGCCGTTGGCGGCGGTGCGGTCGGTGCCGACGATCACGCAGCTCACGCGCCCGCGCTGCATCAGGTGGCCCGCCATGTTGTCGGTGATGAGCGTCACCGGGATGCGGTCCTTCTTGAGCTCCCAGGCCGTGAGACGCGCGCCCTGGAGGAAGGGCCGCGTCTCGCAGGCGATCACCTGGATACGCTTGCCCGCCTCGATGGCCGCCCGCACGATCGCCAGTGCCGTCCCATGACCGGCCGTCGCCAGCGCCCCGGCGTTGCAGTGCGTGAGCACGGTGGCGCCGTCCTCGAGGAGCGGCGCGCCGTGCACGCCGAGGGCGCGGTTCGCCGCGACATCCTCGTCGTGGATCGCGAGCGCCTCGCGCTCGAGCAGCGTGCGCAGCGTGTCGGGCGAGCGGTGACGGTTGCGCCCGAAGACCCGGCGCATGCGCTGGATGGCCCAGAAGAGGTTCACCGCGGTGGGGCGGGTGGACGCGAACGCCCGGCACAGCCGCTCGAAGTCCTGCGCCGTATCGCCCGCGCGCAGCGTGCGCGCGCCGAGCGCGATGCCCATGGCCGCCGCGACGCCGATCGCCGGCGCGCCACGGATCACCATGTCCTTGATGGCGCGCGCCACCTCCCGGTAGTCGCGGTAGACGCGGTAGACCTCACGCGTGGGGAGCACGCGCTGGTCGAGCATGACCACGCAGCCGCTTCTCCACTCGATCGTACGAACGGGCATGGCGAGCGTCGGCCTCTGCGTGGAGCATACCCGAATCGCCTGTGACACAACAGGGCGGCGTGCCTTGACGTCGCGGCGGCGGCCTCGATATCGTCCGCGATCCGTAAGCGGGAGCGAACGAAATCCGTGAGCGCGAGCGAAGGATATCGATGAGCGACTACAGCCAGTCGTACTCCACCCTCGTCGCCGGCTCGCCGGCCGACTGCTTCGCCGTCCTCACCGACTTCGAGGCGTACCCCGAGTGGTCGTCGCCGATCACGGAATGCCGCGTGCTCGAGCGCTACCCCGACGGCCTCGGGCGGCGCGTGGCCTTCGCCCTCGACATGAAGCTCAAGACCATTCGCTACGTGCTGGAGTACACCTACGACCCGCCGCACGGCGCGCGCTGGCGGATGGTCGACGGGGACGTCAAGGACGTGCAGGGGTCGTACACCTTCACGCCGGCCGATGGCCCGACCAAGGCGACGTGCACGCAGGCCATCGACATCGGGTTCTGGATCCCCGGGTTCCTGCGCAGCACGTTCGAGAAGAAGGCGCTGCAGGACTCGGTCGAGGAGTTCCGCCGGGCCGTCGAGTCGCGGGGCCGGGGCTGAGCTGCAGGTCGAGGCTCAGCCCGCGGCTCGCGCGGCGGAGGCGGCCGCCACCACGCGGCCCTCGAGCCAGCGTGTCGCGGCGAGGAGGCCCCAGAGGCGACGCCCGTGGTCGCGTTCGCCCGCGAGGTGCTCGCGCCAGAGTCGCCCGACGTGGTCGGGCCGGAAGACGCCCTGCGCGGCGAGGCGCCGCGGCGCCAGCAGCTCCTCGGCGAGGTCGCGGAGCCGGCCCGCGGCCCAGGCCTGCGGCGGGGGACCCGGATCTCGATGCGGCGCGCTCCGCACTGCCCGCGGCAGGAGATCCGCCGTCGCCGCGCCGAGGAGGAGCTGTCGTGCTCGCACGCCGCCGCGGTTCGCGGGTGGCGTGCTGGCGGCGATCTGCGCCAGCCGATGATCGGCGAACGGCAGCCGCAGCTCGACGCCTTCGGCGGCCGCCGCCGTGGTGACGGCGGCGCGCGCCGGCAGCCGGAACGCGACGTCGACGTAGTGGAACGCGTCCCGGGTGTCGGCGGCGCCGGCGGCGGCAGCGTCGGCGAACAGGCCCGCGAGCGCCCGCCAGGGCATGGCCTCCCCCATGGCCTCGAGCGCCTCGGGCGTGTAGAGCGCGGCGCGCTCCTCGGGCAGCAGGAGACTCACCTGGCGAGCGTAGAGCTCGAGCGGCGCGAGCCGGGCCCCGCCGACCGTCGCGTGCACGGCCGGCGACCAGAGCGCGGGCGCGACACGCGTCGAAACCTCGATCATCTCGCGCGCGAGAGCCGGCAGCCGCGCATAGTAGCCGATGCGTGCTGCCGCACGCGCCGGCGCGGACCCGCCGAAGATCTCGTCACCGCCCACCCCGGCGAGCGCCACGCGGACGTCGGCGGCGGCGCGCGCCGCGGCGAGCGCGAGCACCGGGTCGTCGAGGCTCGCACCCGGGCCGCCGTACGCGGCGAGCAGGTGCTCGAGCACGGCCGGCCATTCGGGCTCGCCGTCGACGGCGACATGCTCGATGCCGAGTTGCGCGGCCAGTCGGGCCGCCGCGCGTCCCTCTCCGGCGAACGTCGCGGTGTAGGCGCTGGCGGGTGAGCGCCGGTCGGCGGCGACGAGTGCCAGGAGCGCGGCCGCATCGAGCCCGCCCGAGAGGAGAAACCCCGCCACCACGCCGGCGAGCCGGAGGCGAATCGCCTCTCGCGCCTGCTCGCGCACCAGCGTCGCCGCCTCGGAGGCGGCGAGCCGCCGCTCCGGGAACGTGAGCTGCCAGTATTGCTGGAACCTCAGCCGGCCGCCTTCCCAGACCGCGATCTCCGCGGGCGCGAGCTGGCGGATGGCCGGGTGAAGCGTGGCCGGCGGCGGGACGAAGCCGAAGGTGAGGAAGGCATCGAGCGCCGCCGGGTCCCATGCCTGCGCGAGACCGGGCAAGGCGACGAGCGTCGGCAGCGCCGAGCTTGCGGCCAATCGATTGCCGTCGGCGGCGAAGTAGAGCGGCACGAGCCCCAGCTGATCGCGCGCCAGGAGGAGCCTCCCCCGCCGCGCGTCCCAGAGGGCGAGGGCAAAGGCCCCCCGCAGGGCCTGCACGGACTTGAGCCCGCGCTCCTCGTACAGATGCGCGACGATCTCGGCGTCGTCCCGCCCGCCCAGCGCATGCCGCCCCCCGAGCGCCACCGTGAGCTCGCGGCGGTTGTAGAGCCTGCCGGCGAGGACGGCCCGCACCGAGCGGTCCTCGTTGACGCCGACCGGGAGGCTCGGGTCGGCGCTCCGCGGCAGATGCGCCAGCAGCAGGGCCCGCCCGGTGAGGTCCGCACCTCTCCACCCCCCTGCTGGCGGCTCGTGGTCCGGCCACCCGGCAAGCACGAGCATCGTGTGCATGCTCAGCCCGAGCTCACCAGCTCGACCTCCTCCTGCACCACGGCCATCGTGTACTCCCGGTCGGCGACGCGCAGCGTGGCGCGGAGCTGGAAGGCGTCCTGGTGAAAGACGAGCTCGGCCGGCGCGTCGGCGCGGGGCACGAGCGCGTAGCCGAACACCAGCGGCAGGCGGCCGATCGCCAGCAGCGAGAGGACGGGGGCGGAGCGGCGCTCGCCATGACGTGCCGCGTACCAGCCCTGCGGGCGCGCATCGTCGATGCCGTGCACTGCGCGGACCTCGTGCGTGCCGGCCGGCACGATCTGCACCTGCGCCGTGGGGGAGCGAGCGGCCGTGAAGACGGGGCGGCCGCGGCACACGGCCGCGAGCCGCACGTCGGGGTGCAGGTGGATGAACGACTCCGCCTCCACCCCGCCCGCCCCGAGCAGCTCGTCTGCGATCACCCAGAAGCGTCCCGGCAGACAGAACACGCGCCGGCGGTGCTTGAGCGCGGGCGTCCGGTGCGCAAACCCGTCGTGCGTGCCCGCGAAGTACAGCAATCCGTCACGCATGATCCAGCGGACGTCGCTCACCTCCGGCGATCGGCGATCGTCGACGGCATCGACGGCGACCGTGTTGTGCGCGCGCCTGCTGCGGAAGTAGTCGCCCCAAGGGCCGGGCTCCTCGCCGCCGACCCCCGCGTCGACGACGAGCCGCATGCCACCGACCGACAGCTCGTAGCCGAAGAGATTCGGATCGCCGCCCGGCGGGGGCGTGCCGCCGTCGAGCAGCATGACGTCACCGGCATCGCCCGGCAGCACGTAGAAACCCGTCCGCCGCAGCGCCCGCGGCTCAGCCGCCTCGCGACGGCGCGGCAGGTTGGCATAGGCGCGGCGGCCCGCCTCGCCCAGCACGAGGAGCGGCCACACGCCCGGCAGCTCGCCGGCGGACGCGAGCGCCGGCTCGTGGAACAGGGCTGCCGCGGTGGCGAGCAGCTCGCGCGCCGGGCGGGCGACGCCGAGGGCGGCGTTGTGGAAAAGCGGCAGCTCGCCGTCCGGATGCAGGAGACGAGCAAGAAAGTCCGCCATGCTCTTGACGCTCTTGCGCGCCCACGGCGGCGCGTCGTCGTTGGCCGCACGCAGGAAGGCCAGGACCTCGAGGTAGTCGGCGAGCATGAGCGCGTGGGCGACGGGGTTCCGCGCGCGATGCCCACCGTCTTCGTTGACCTGCTCGCGCAGCTGGCCCCAGAGGAGCGCCGTGCCGGCGTCGAGCCAGCTCCGGGCTTCGAGCCCATCGAAGAAGCGTCCCGCCAGGAAGAGGGCTCGGCCGGCCGCCACGAGCCAGTGATCGGCAGGCTGCTCGCCGACTGTCGCGGCGAGCGCCGCTGCCTGGAGGTATAGACTTTCCCGCAGCGCACGCCGCGCGCCCGGGTCGTCCCGGAGCTCGCGTGCGAAGAAGACCTGCAGGTAGATCAGATTCGGGATCCGCCGGGCCAGCGCAGGCACCTCCCACGCCACGCCGGAGTAGGGAGTTGCGCCAGCGATCCATTCGCGGGCGAGGTCCGTGGCGACCTCGTACCAGCCCCCCCGCACCTCCGGCGTCGGGGCGAGCGTCGCGGCCACGCCGGCGGCGAAGAGATCGTCGAGGCTGTTGAGCGCGATGAGCCAGGGCTTCGGCTGGCCGCGCGGCTCCCAGTCTATCCGGCCCGGAAAGCCGATCGTCCGGCCGAAGAACTGGAAGCGCCTGCCGCGCAGCGCCTCGGCGCGCTCGAGCACCACCCGCGCCTCGCCGAGGTGCTGGCGCCCGAGCGCGGCGAGGCCCGGCAGGAAAGGCTCGCCATAGCGCGTACGCGGCTCGAGGCGCTTTCCCCGGCCCGGCGTCGCGAAGAGCGACCGCAGCCGGGCCTGAAGGCCCGCCCGCTCAGCCCGGCGCGCAACGTGCAGCGGCTGAAGGTCCGCCACGCCGCCTCCTCCCCACATTGCCACTCTAGCGGACGGCGGCCCGCGCGTCGAGTGCGGCGAGGGTCGTGGTCGCCATTTCCAGCCCGTCCCGCCCCCGGGCTTTCGGCCTTTCTTTTCTTCTCCAGTCGAAGCAGGCAAGCGGCTTGCGGCGGCGCCCGCCGTCATCTACAAGCCGGACCGCGCCATGCTCGCCGTCCGCCAGGCGCTCCGCGAGCTCAGGCGCCGTCGGGTGCGGAGCGCGCTCACGACGGGGGGCATCGCCATCGGCGTCGCCGCCCTCGTCCTGCTGGGCGCGCTCTCGGAGAAGATGAGCCGGCTCGTCGAGGGGGGACGGGACTTCGCGACGGGCCAGGTCACGGTGAGCGGTGCGGGGACCGGCGCGCTCAGCGGGATGACACGCGGCGGGTTGCTCACGGCCGAGCAGCTGCGCGCGCTCGAAACGATCGACGGGGTGGCGGCAGTGGCGCCGATCGTCATGTTCCCCGCGGCGGACGCGCCGGCGGCCCTGCCGCTCACGCTGGCGCCCCTCGTGTTCGGCGTCGACATGGAAGCGCTCGCGCTCAACCGGCGCTCGCCGCGGCCGCGCGTCAGCGCCGGCCGCCTGGTCCCGGCGCCCGCCTCCGACGAGGCCGTCCTCGGCAACCAGGTGGCACGCCTCTATCACGTGGGCCCGGGCGACCCGATCACCGTCCGCGGCAAGCGTTTCCGGGTCGTCGGCGTCCTCGAGCCGACGCTGACCGGCCCCGACAGCTTCGTGTTCATGTCGTTCCCGACCGCCCAGCGGCTCTTGATCGACAGCGAGCCGCTTCTCCGCCGCCTGCTGCTCGTCCCAGGCTCGAACCTGCTGCCGATCGCCACCGCCGCGGCGGTGTTCTGGGCGAGCGGCCAGGATCCCGAGGCCCTCGCCGCGCGCATTCGCGAGCGGCTCCCGGGCCTCTCGGTGGTGTCGCCCCGCGACGCGTCGATCCAGCTCGACCGCGCCCTCGCCTTCCTGAACGCCGTCATCGTGGGCAGCGGGCTGGTCGCGCTCCTCGTCGCCTCGCTCGCCGTGACCAACACCATGTTCATGGCCGTCGTCGAGCGGCGCCGGGAGATCGGCCTCCGCCGCGTGGTCGGCGCGACACGGCGGCAGGTGATCGCTCAGCTGCTGGTCGAGGCGGCGACGCTCGGCATCCTCGGGAGCACGCTCGGACTCGGTGCGGGCGCGCTCGGCGTCAGCGGCCTCAACACGCTGACGGAGCGGCTCGGCGCGGCGACCTTCCTCCTCACGCCGCGTCTGGCGGCCGCGGCCGCGCTGCTGCCGGCGGGCCTGGCGGCGATCGCCGGCCTGTGGCCGGCCTGGCGAGCCGCGCGGCTGCCGCCGACCGAGGCGATCCGCTACGCCTAGATCAGCGAGGGGCTCCCCGCCCCTCGCCCCGGCGGGCGAAGCCCGCCGGTGTCCCCACTCCCCGCTCGCTGCGCTCGGCCGCGCGCGCGGCGCGCGCGGAGATTCCATCTCGATTGGAGCTCCTGGCTCAGGGCTGCTCGGGCGACGGAGAGCCGGGCGCCACGTCGGGGCGTGATCCATGCCGGCGGCGCCGGCGACGGCGGCGGCGCCGGTGATGCGGCGGGAGCGGCGCCGGGGCGCCCGCAGACCCCACAGCGCCCGGCGCGGCGCCCGCCGCGGGCGGCAGGGGCGGCGCCCCGAGGTCCGCGGCGAGATCGTCCGCGGCGGGGTCGAGCGGCGGCAGCGTCGGCGGCGGTGCGGCAGCGGCCGGCGGCCGCGCCGGGCGGTCCGGGGCGGCGAGCTCCGCGCCCCGCCGCCCGCGCCGCCGGCGCCGGCGCCGGCGATCGAAGCCGTCTTTGGTCTCCGCCGCCTGCACGGCCTCGCCTTGCGGCTGCTGCCACGGGCGGCGCCGATGATGGCGGTGGCGGTGCGCACGGCCGCGCCCGCCCAGCGGCGGCGCGATGCCCTGGCGGCGGCAGAGGTCGCAGCGACCGCACGGCGTGGCGTCGGTGTCGCCGAAGTAGCGCCTGAGCGCGACGCTCCGACAGCCCTGCTCGTTGGCATACTCGACCACCGCCCGCAGCCGGCGCGCATCCTCGCGGCGGAGGATCTCGAAGCGCGAACGCAGCGCCTCGACGCGCTCGACGAGCGTCTCGAGGGGAACCGTCGGGTGCACGCGCCCGCCGTCCACCCGCTCGCAGATGCCGGCCTCGACGAGCACGGTCACCAGCGAGCTCGCCGCGCGCTGCGAGATGCCGGCGGAGAGCGCGAGCTCCTCGATGTTGGCGTCGCGCTCTTCGCCCGCCCAGGCGGCGAGCGCCCGCCCGAAGCGCCCGAGCAGCGCCGGCGACAGCCGCGAGAGCGCGAGCAGGTGCTCCTGGATCTCCAGGTCCGCCTCGTCGAAGAGAAGGATGCACTGCGCGCCGTGGCCGTCGCGCCCGGCGCGCCCCGCCTCCTGGAGGTAGCGCTCGAGCGATGCGGGCGCCTGGTAGTGGATGATGTAGCGGATGTCCGGCTTGTCGATGCCGAGGCCGAAGGCGCTCGTCGCGACCATGACGATGCGCTTGCCCTTCCGCATGAACCGCGCCTGGTGCTCGGCGCGGTCCTTGTCGGTCATCTTCCCGTGGTAGCGGGCGCACGGCACCTTGATCAGCCTGAGGCCGAGCCAGACGTCCTCCACGGTCTTCGTGGTGGAGCAGTAGATGATGCCGGGGCGGGGAAGCCGGCGCGCGAGCTTCGCGAGCTGGCGGAGCTTCTCGTCGCCGGCCGCCCGGCGAACGGAGAAGAAGAGGTTGTGGCGGTGAGGCGAGGAGACGATCACCTCCGGCTCGCGCAGCCCGAGGTAGCGGACGATGTCCTCGCGCACCGGCGGCGTCGCCGTCGCGGTCAGCGCCAGGATGTGGCCCGCCTTGAGCCCGACGAGGCGCTGGCCGAGGGCCAGGTAAGCGGGCCGGAAATCGTGGCCCCACTCCGACACGCAGTGCGCCTCGTCGACCGCGACCAGCCCGGGCGGCGTCTTCTCGAGCAGCGTGCCGAGCTCGTCCCCGGCGAGCGTCTCGGGCGTGGTCAGGACGAGCAGCGACCCCCCCTCGGCGATGCGTGCCAGCGCGGCGCGCCGGTCGGCGGCGCCGACCGTGCTGTCGAGCCGGACCGTCGGCACGCCGAGCTGCTGCATCTTGAGGTACTGGTCCTCGAGGAGCGCGAGGAGCGGCGACACGACGACCGTTGGCTGGGGCAGGAGCAGCGAGGGGAGCTGGTAGCAGAGCGACTTGCCGCCCCCCGTCGGCACGACGAGCAGCACGTCGCGCCCCTGGAGCACCGCCCGGATCGCACGCTCCTGCTCCCGGTACAGGCGCGAGATGCCGAAGCGCTGCTGGGCGAGGTGCCGGATGTCGTCCGGCGGGCGCGGTACGGGTTCTCCGTTCAGGGCTACGGTTTCGAGAGTCTCCACCGTCTCAGCTCCGCCCCGATGGGCGGTATCTCTCTGCCGTCGCCGGCTCCTCGAGGCGTTGCGGGGCCTCGATGCCGCACACGGCCCGGCGGAGGGACGCCGGTGGGCCCGCGTACGGGGGTGACCCAGGGGCGGCGGCGACGGCGCCTACCTGGATCGCCTGTCCGTTTAACTCATCACGCCGGGAAAATCCACCCCGGCACAGAGGGCTCAGAACAGCAGCAGGGACGCCACCGTGAAGCCGAGCGACACGGCGAGCGCAACGACCCCGACCGCCACCTTCTCGGCCGTCGCGAGGCCCCGGCGGAGCTGCCCCTTGCTCTCCCCGGAAACGCTCTGGGCTTCGCCGGGGTCGAGGTGTTCCACGCGCTGCACGTCGCCCGTCTCCACGGGCTCGACCCGCTGCTCGACCCCCGGCGCGACGGGCGTCACGGTCTGCTCCGGGCTGTCAGCCCCGACGGCGGCCCCCGCCAGCCCGAGAACGACGACCAGCGGCAGGAGAACGGCGCGCATCCTGGCACAATAGGTCAGGCGGGCACGAGATGCGAGCCTTGGTTCGAAAAGGGGACGCTCCCCCCCGACGGGGTCGCCCGGCCGGGGTTTACCGGGGCTGGGTGGGCGGGCTAGGAAGAGGACCACCCGGGGAGGGCGGTCAAATGACGATTCACCGGCTGGGTGAGCTCGAGAACGTGATCGGGCAGGTGGCCGCCAGCTACGAGGCCGGGCGGCTCATCGACAGCCTGAGCAGCGCACAGCTCCCCAACAAGCGCCAGGTGATCGAGTCCCTCGGCCACCTGAAGGGCGTGATGTACCTCGGCTACTACGCCACCGGCACGCTCGACGAGTCGAAGCTCCGCTTCGCGATCGCCTCCCACCTCTATCCCGCCTGCGAGACCCTGGTCGAGCAGATCCGACGCGCCGCGAGCTACGAGGGTTTCCGGACGGCCACGCCGCGCGAGGCCGAGTGGCCCGAGACGGTGACGCTCGCGCTGTTTCGTAAGATCCCCGCCCTCCGGGCTCTCCTGTCGAAGGACGTGCTCGCCGCCTTCCAGGGCGACCCGGCGGCGAACAGCGTCGAGGAGGTCATCTTCAGCTACCCGTCGATCGAGGCCATCACCACGCACCGCATCGCCCACGAGCTCTATCGCGAGGGCGTCCCCATGCTGCCGCGCATCATGTCGGAGCACGCGCACGAGGTGACCGGCATCGACATCCATCCCGGCGCGTCGATCGGCGAGTCGTTCTTCATCGACCACGGCACCGGGGTGGTGATCGGCGAGACGTGCGTACCAGGGGGTCACGCTCGGCGCACTGAGCCTCGACCGCGGCGGGTCGGACGCGGGCACCAAGCGCCACCCGACCATCGAGGACAACGTCACGATCTACGCCGGCGCGACCATCCTCGGCGGCAACACGGTGATCGGCCGCGGCTCGATCATCGGCGGCAACGCGTGGCTCGTCGAGTCGGTGCCCCCGAACAGCCGCATCAGCTACGAGCCGCCGCGGGCGCGCTGAGCGGCGGCGGGAGCTGCGGACGGCGGGTGGCACGCAGCGCCGGGGCCGTGCTCCGTCCCGTCAGCGCAGTGGCCTGCTCGAGTGCCATACGGCCGGCTTGCCACGCCGGCGGCGGCGGACGAGGTCGGGCTGGGCGATGAGCCTTCGGATCTCTTCAGGTGGATCGCCGGACGCCGCTTTGCCGACGTCGCCGCCTTCGTGCCACGCGATCTCCGCGAGCAGGCGGCCGGAGACCGCGGAGCGCGGCGCCGTCAGGGTGACGTCCTCGGTCGAGGCCGCCGCGTCACGATGCTTGATCAGGAGCCAACCCGCTCGGCCGCCGCCAGGCGCCGAGCGCGTGCGCACGAGGACCCACGAGCCCTTGAGCTTCTGCCCGTGGAGGGTGAACTTGAGCTCGCCCTTCCGCAAGGCGGCGTCGACGTCGGGGCCCTCCGGGGTCCACGTCCCGCGGTCCCAGACCATCACCGTCCCGCCGCCGTACTCGCCCTCGGGGATGACGCCCTCGAAGCTCGCATACTCGAGGGGGTGATCCTCCACCGCCACGGCGAGCCGCTTGACCGCCGGATCGAGCGACGGTCCCTTCGGGATCGCCCACGACAGGAGGACACCTTTCCACTCCAGGCGGAAGTCGTAGTGGAGGCGCGACGCCCGGTGCTTCTGGACGACGTACGCGAGCCGCCGCCCGCCACGCCGCTGCTTCCCGCCGGCCGGCTCCGGCGTGACCCCGAACCGGCGTTTCCTTCGATACTCGGCGAGCCCCATCTACTTCCCCACCGCGCGCACTCGCCTTGACGCGCCGTCTCGGTCCCCCGTACAGTCCGCGGCCGCTTCCTGCTCGCCGGCCGTGCGGGCGGGCGAGTGCCTTCTCGGATGGCGGAGCGAGCCAAGGCCGCGCGGCGCGAGCGCCGGCGCGTCGAGCTGGAGCGGCGCAGGACGCAGGGGCGACACGCGCCGCGCGCCGCCTGGGTGCTTCGGGTCCTCGCCATCGCGTTTCTCGTCTCGGGCGGCGCCGGACTCATCCACGAGGTCGTGTGGTCGCGGCTTCTCGGGCATCTCTTCGGCGCGACGTCGCTGGCGATATCGACCGTGCTCGCGGCCTTCATGGCCGGGCTCGCCCTCGGCAGCTACTGGATCGGAACCCGCAGCGGCCGCTTCGCCGACCGCCGCCGGGCCTACGCCTGGCTCGAGATAGGGATCGGCGTGCTCGCCCTGCTCGTGCCCCTGCTGCTCGACGTCGTCGAGCCGGTCTACGGCTGGCTCTGGCGGCGGTTCCATTTCTCCTTCGCCGTCTTCGGCATGCTGCGCTTCGCGGTGGCGGGAGCCATCCTCATCGGGCCGACGATCATGATGGGAGCGACGTTGCCGGTGCTGGCGGGCTACACGGCCGCGCTCCAGGGGCGCCGGCTCGCTCCCGAGTGGCTCTACACGTTGAACCTCGCCGGCGCGGTGCTCGGCGTCGTCGCGGGCGGCTTCGTCCTCATGCCGAGCATCGGGGTGTGGGGGACGATCATCGCCGGCGCGAGCCTGAACCTGCTGGTCGGCGCGACGGTCCTCGGGTTGCCGGCGGTCGATGAGCAACACGTGCCGGCGCACGCGGGCGGGCTCGGGACGGCTCCGCGCGTCGAACCCCTCCTGCTCGCCGCCGCGTTCCTCTCCGGACTCACGTCCCTGGCGACCCAGATCGCGTGGACGCGCGTGCTCGTGCTGGTCGTCGGCTCGACGACATACGCCTTCAGCTCCGTGCTGCTCGTGTATCTCGTGGCGCTCGGCGTGGGAAGCGCGTACGCGTCGCGTCGCGCGCGCCGCGTGGCGAAACTCGGAGCCGACCTGGCGATGGCGCATGCGCTCATGGGTGTCTGCCTGCTCGGGACGCTCTACGCCGTCAACCGTCTCCCCTACTGGTACCTGGAGCTCTACCACGCCTGGCGGCCGGCGACGCTCGCCGGCATCGTCGCGCTGCCGGCGGCGATCGCGTGCGCGGTCCTCGCCTGGCCGGTGCTCTGCGCCGGGACGATCCTGCCGCTCGTCCTGGCGGCCGCACACCCCGCGGACCCCGCCGGCACGGCGCCGGTGGTCGGGCGCATCTACGCGGTCAACACCGTGGGGGCGATCCTGGGCGCGACCCTCGGCGGGTTCGTCTTGATCCCGCTCTTCGGCTCGCAGGCGCTCCTGCTCGGCGTCGCCGCGCTCGCGACGGCGATGGGCTGCGTGTTCGCGCTGCGCCGCCCTCGGCCGCCCTGGCTGCCGGGCTTCGCCGTGGCCGCCGCCGCGCTGGTGGCGGCCGGCATCCTCGCCCGACCCCGCTGGAACTATCTCGAGCTGCAGGCGGGCGTGTTCGAGCCGGGCCGCATCTACGATCCACACCCGAAGACGCTGACCAACCCGGGCGAGCGCGTCCTCTATGCGCGCGAAGGGCCGACGGCGAGCGTCCTCGTCTCGCTGCAGCACGGGGGAGAACGCGCGCTCCTCATCAACGGCCGCTCGAACGCGAGCGACGCGCCCGACGACATGTCCACCCAGGTACTGCTGGCGCAGCTCCCGATCCTGCTCGCGCCGCGCACGGACGACGTCTTCGTCGTCGGCTGGGGCAGCGGCGTGACGGTCGGCTCGGCGCTCGCCTCGCCGGCCCGCCGCGTCACGGCGGCAGAGATCGAGCCAGCCGTCGTGGAGGCGTCGCGGCTCTTCCTGCACGTCAATCACGACCCGCTGGCCGACCCCCGGCTGCGGCTCTACGCGGACGACGCCCGCCACATCCTCCTCGCCGCCGACGAGCGCTACGACGTGATCGTCTCGGAGCCGCCGCATCCCTGGGTCACGGGGGTGGCGAACATCTTCACGCGCGACTTCTACCGGCTGGCGGACCGGCGCCTCCGCCCTGACGGCGTCTTCAGCCAGTGGCTGCAGACCTACGAGCTCTCCCTCGCCAGCTTTCGCGCCATCCTCGCCGCCTTCCAGTCGGTATTCCCCGAAGTCCTGATCTTCCACCTGGGCTCCTCGCTCGACACGATCCTCGTGGGCTCCCACGCGCCGATCCGCGTCGACCTCCAGGCACTCGAGCGGCGGTGGCGGCGGCCCGAGACCGCACGCGAGCTCAGGCGGGTGGGGCTCAAGAGTCCCGAGGACCTGCTCGCTCGCTTCCTCCTCGACGCGGCGGCCGTCCGCAGCATGGTCAAGGACGCGCCGGTCAACACCGACGACAACATGTACGTCGAGCTCAACGGGCCGAAGGACATGGTGCTCCCCCAGGGCGCAGCCAACGAGCGGACGTCGGCGGCGCTCGAGCAGCATGCAGTGCCGGTGGAGTCGATACTCGGCGACCGGGATGAGCTGCTCGCCAGCCGGCGCCGGCTGCGCCTCCTCGTACGCGCGCTCGCTCGCCTCGGCCGGCCGAGCGCCCGCTACGAGCGGCTGCGCCGGATGGCCGCGCTCGGCGAATACCGGCATGCCGCGGTGCACATCACGAATAAATTGTTTGAGGACTAACCTGTTTCCGCGGTCGTCTAGCAGATTCGCGGTCCACTCCGCCGTTGACAACGCCGGGCGAGGCGGCTTACACGCGAGCGGTGCGCGCCGCCCTTCATGCCGCGAAGGTCAGCCTCCTCTGCGGTGCGCTGCTGGCCGTCGGCGCGCCGGCGAGCGCCACCGGGCAGTTCGTCGTCGGCGCGGCGTCGGCCGACATCACGCCGCCGCTCGCCGCCCCGGCGGCGCCGAACCCGGCCGACTGCGACCTGACCGGGACGTTCGACGGCCCGCACCTCTTCTCCCTCGAGGAGCCCTACAAGGACCTCAACGGCAACGGCCGCTACGACGCCAACCAGGAGGACGGCGGGCCCGAGCCGTTCCTCGACTGCCCGACGCCCACCGCCAACGGCGGCACACGTGCGCCCGACGGGCGCTGGGACGGCATCTACCTGGACGGCGGGAGCGGCCACAACCGCATCCCGACCACCGTGCTCGACGCGATCTGGGCCCGGACCATCGTCGTCGGCAACGGCATCCACAAGATCTCCATCACGGTGGCCGACCAGGAGGGCGTCTTCAAGGAGATCTGGGACCTCGTGCGGCAGAAGGTGCGGAGCGACGGCGGCTTCGGGCTGGACGAGATGTTCATGAGCTCGACGCACGACGAGTCGGCGCCGGACACCATCGGCATCGGCGGGCCGAGCGACACGGTCTCCGGCGTCGACCCCTTCTACGTGGAGTTCCTGATCGCCGAGACCGCGCGCAGCATCGAGGAGGCGGCCGGGAACGCGCGCCCGGCGACCATCCGCTTCGGCCAGATCCACCCCGACGACTTGATCCCGTGCTGGTCCTCCTATCCGTTCGTCGCCGACGAGATGGTCGGCGTCATGCAGGCCCGGGACCGCGGCGGCAACGTCATCGCCACGCTCGTCGACTACGGCATCCACGCCGAGGAGCTCGGCTTCTCCAACGACGACCAGGACCGGCTCCACCTCTCCTCGGACTGGCATCACTTCGCGCGCGCGGCGCTCGAGCAGCGGTACGGCGGCGTCGCCGTGGGCATGGCCGGCCCGGTGGGGTCCGTCGAGATGCCCAAGGTCTTCGACGTGACGCGCTCGTTCGTGCCGGTCGGCACGCACAGCGAGCCGGGCAACGGCGGCTGCCGCACGGTCTACGACACGTCGGGGACGTTCGCACCCTACGGCTACCTGCTCTCGAACCAGGAGCGCGGGGAGCGGATCGCGCTCTGGGCCGAGCGCGCGCTCGACGCGGGCGCCGACTCGCGCGCGAGCACGATCGCCTTCGCCCGCCAGAGCCTCTTCGTGCACATCGACAACGTGCTGTTCGCGGCGGCGGGGACGGCGGGGGTGTTCACGTACAAGAAAGTCTACGTCAACGGGGTCGAGCAGCCGCAGGCGCCGAACGGCAGCGAGACGGGCGAGGACGCGAAGACCGACATCGGCTGGTTCACGGTCGGCGACGGGCAGTTCGTCACCACCCCCGGCGAGCTGTTTCCGTTCACCTACGCGCACAGCTTCCAGGGCCCCGACGACCTGCCGCACCCCGAGTTCGGCGGGGTGCACGGCTGGGTGATGGCGGCGATGAACGCCAGGTGGCGGTTCATCGAAGGGCTCGGCGAGGACATGCTCGGCTACATCTTCCCGCACTCGAACGCGGTCGGCGTGCCGACGACCGACAACCCGAGCCCCGACGACACCGACCGCTTCGGCTGCGGCCACTCGGACGACGGCGAGGCCGCGAACGAATCCGCCGGCGACATCTTCAACGACGCGCTGCTCACCATGCTGCCGCCAACGGTCCCCGCGAGCCTCCAGAAGATCCAGCTCGGGCGCTACGTCTGGTCGGACGGCACGCTGCACCGCAATCCCGTGGGCGACGGCCGCCTCGGCTGCGACTCGGCCTCGTCGGCCTTCACCCCTGCGCCGGACGGCGGGGCGATCGGCATCTGGGTGCTGCCGCCCGGGGTCACGGGGTTCCGGGCAGGGGTGGGACGGATCTACCGGCTGCGTCCGAGCGCCTTCGGGCCGGGCCGGCGGAACGTCCGCTGGATGGACCTGCGCGGGCGGGCCCAGGGCGCGGCCGGTGACGCGCCGACGATGCAGACGCGCGGGATCATGCTCGGGCAGCGGCGTCGCCTCTGGGTGGACGTCTTCCCGGAGACGACCGGCCTCACGCGACTGCCCTAGGAGCGCGACCCAAGACTTCTTGGGTCGCGGGCACGGACGCGAGCATGTGGCGCTCGCGTCACGCGCGACCGCCGTGCCGCGGCTGGCGAAGCCAGCGCGGCAGAACGGACACGCGCCGTTCCAGAGGTCTCGCGGCGCTCATGCGTACCGGTTGGCGATTGGGGCGGTCTGCGGCGGCCGTGGAAACGCGCGTGTTCGTCTGCCGCGCTGGCTTCGCCAGCCGCGGCAGGACAGTCGGGCGTGATCCCGACGGAACACCCTCGCGTCCGGTTCGCGACCCAAGATGTCTTGGGTCGCGCTCCTAGCTCTCGCTACGGGTGGAAGCCCGAGAAGACGAAGTCGTTCGCCTTCTGCTGCTGGTGACAGCCGAAGCACTGGCCCGCGGCGTCGGTCACCGTGCGCTCGGTGCGGCTGTCGCCCTTGAAGGCCTCGAAGCCCCACCCGCCCGTCGGCTTGTACCGCTGACGATCCTTCGCCATGACGCCGATGAGCTTGCGGTTGCCTTCCACGTAGGCGCCGTTCTCCTCGCGCGCCTCAAGGAGATCGAAGACGAGCACGCTCCCGTCCGGGAAGCTGCCGCCCTTCGTCATGGCCGGCAGGCCCTTCGGGTTCACGTACACGTTGTGGAACCCGCCGAACGGACCGAAGAGCGGATGCTTGTCCGAATAGATCACCATGGATTTGACGTGGGCCCACTGGCGAAAGCCGGCGGGGTACTCCACCTGGGTGGGAGCTCCGGCATGGGCGAGCCGACCGAGGGCGAGGACGGTGAGGAGCAGGAGCAACCGTCGAGTCATGCTGGCCTCCTTGCAGTCCGGGCGGCGTCGCATACCACGAGACGGCCGGGAGGGGCACCCCCCCGCGTACTCCAGGCCCACCCCGCCTCCCCCAACGTCTTTGCGGAATGTCACACCTTCACGCGATGCGCGGTCGGGCGGCCTATGCTATCGGGAGCCTTCTCAGCTACCAATGCAGGGCTTCGAACAACTCCGGCGAGAGGTGGAGATGCGGGAGTACGCCGAGCCACGGCTTCGCCGCTTGGTAGCCGAGCATCTCGGCGTCGACCCGGAGGAGCTCCGCCCGGAGGTGTCCCTCATCGACGAGCTTGCTGTCGACTCCCTCGAGCTGATCGAGCTGGCGCTCGCTCTGGAGGGGGAACTCGGGATCGACATCCCCGAGCGGACCATCGACGAGATCCGCACCTACGGCGACCTGGCGGGCGCGGCGCTGGCCCTGGCGCGGGGTAGTCAGGACCTCGAGGCGGCGGTCGGGAGCGCGCCCGCGACCGTCCGGTCGCGTGTCGTTTCAGGCGTGGGCGCTGCGCTCGAACGCGCCGGGACGCTGACGCCGTACCTGGTGGAGGAGATTGTAGAGGACGCGCTTGCGGCCGGCCGTGCCGCACGCCTCGAGCTGACGGTACCCGCCGATACCGACGACATCGGCGTCGCATGGCTCGAGCGGCAATTCATCGAGCTCGCTACCCGCGGCGTCGAGGTGACCGTCCGTCGCAACGTGCCGGCTTCCCCGGCGCAGCACAGTCCTCACGCGGCCTGACGGCGGCGCCGCCGGTCCCGGGCGGGGATGTCCGAGCGAGCCGACGCGAGATGGGCAAGATCTTCCGGCGGCCGCGCTATTCCTCTGCGCGAAGCTTGGGCACTGCGCGTCCCCGCTCCGCAGGCTCCGACAGTTTTGGCCGAACCCGTACGCGCGCGAACGCGGACAACCCGTCCCTCGCCTCGGCAGACGAGTCGCGGCCCGGCTTCGTCATCCCCGATATCCGTGAAGTCGCTCCTGATATCAGGTGAGGATGGTCGCTCGATATCGGGAATCACGGCGCATTGACGCCGGGGAGAGGCGGCCGCCAATCGCTCAGGGGCCCGGTTTCACAGGCTTTACGCAGCGCGTGACCGCCGTCGCCGGGTCGGCACCACCCCCACAACCGGCACATTCCCTGCTCCACGCCGGGCCAGGAGGAAATGTGCATGTATCAGCCCGGCGACTGTGTATATCCTGCAGATCTCCCCCGGCGGTTTCTCTGTCGGGTGTCCGGTGCGGAGAGCTTCAGCACCAGTGCTGGCACGTCTCAGATCCTGAGGCTGCAGCCGCTGGAGGGGCCGTGGCCGCCCGGGACCATCCTCATCCGCCTCGACGGAGCGGTCGTCTCGGCGCAGGCCCGTCAGCTCTGGCAGGCGCATCGCTCGAAGCGACGCTCGGCGAGCAGGCAGGCCATGGTCCGCGTCACGCCGCTCACTCGCACCCGCCGAGCTACCGCGTGATGACGGCCCGGTACACAGCGCTCGAACCGCGGGTGCGACGGGCGGTGGCCGAGAACCTGGGCGTCGCGCTCGACGAGCTCACGCCGGAGGTCTCGCTCACCGACGACCTGGCCGCCGACTCCCTGGACCTCTTGGAGCTCGCGCTGGCGCTCGAAAGCGAGTTCGACATCAGCGTCCCCGAGCGCGTCCTCGATGAGGTCCGAACCTACGGCGAGCTCGTGCGCGCCACGCTCGCCCTCGTGCAAGAGCGCCACGCCGCAGAAGCCGAGCCGGTGCTCTTCCGCGCGCGGGTCGTCCCGGCGGGTCGGGCAAGCGGCGCTCTCGAACGCGCCGGCTGGCTCACGTCGTACGCCGCAGAGATGATCGTCGAGGATGCCCTGCACGCCGGGCGAGGCGCGCAGCTCTCCGTGACGATCGCGGCGAACGCCGATCCCGCGGACGTGGCACGCGTGAAGTCCCGGCTCGGACGGCTCTCCAGTCGCGGTATCGCCGTGAGCGTCTCGCGTGCCGGTCATTCGAAACGAGCGCGTCGGGAGCGCGCGGCCTGATCCACCGGAACGGCTCGTCGCGAGCCGGGGCACCGGCAAGGACAGCCGCACGGATCTTGCCGATGCCCTCGTGACGCTCCTCGCGCGGGCGCTCCGGCTCGAGCGCGCGGCGCTCGCGTTCGAGGAGCCCGGTGGCCGGCTGGTGCCCGTCGCGCTCCACGGGCCGGTCCGTGTCGAGGCGCTCGGAGCCGGCCCGAAGCCCGGCGGGGGCCCCTGGAGCGCGGTGCTGCCGGTCCGCTGCGGGCCGGGTACGAGCGGGCTCCTGCTCGTGGCACGGGCCGGCGGCGCGTCGCTCCCGCCTTCCGCCCTGGCGCTCGCCGAGCGCGTCGCAGAGGCTGCGGGCCCCGCGCTCGCGGATCCAACGTCGACGGGCACCGAGCTCGCCCGCTCCGAGGAGTTCCTGGCCCGTGCCGATCGGCTCTCGGCCCTCGGCACGCTCGCCGCGGGCGTCGCGCACGAGATCCGCAACACCCTGGTCTCCGTCCGGACCTTCATCCAGCTCCTCCCGGAGCGGCAGAACGACGAGGAGTTCCGGACGACGTTTCGCGACCTGGTGCTCGCCGAGCTCGATCGGATCTGCGCCCTGATCAGCGACCTCCTCGCCCTCTCCCGCCCGAAGCCGGCGCTGCTCCAGCCGGCGGATCTGAACGAGCTCGTGCGTCAGATCGTGCAACTCCTCGATGCCGAGGCGCGCCAGCACGAGGTGGTCCTCGCGTACCGTCCCTCGGCTGTGCCCCGCGTGGTCCTGGATGAGGCGCAGGTCAAGCAGGTGCTCGTGAACGTCATCCTGAACGGCATCCAGGCGTGCGGGCCGCAGGGCACCGTGGAGGTGACGACGGGTGCGGAAGAGAGCGACGGGCAGCGATGGTGTGTGGTCACCGTCGCCGACACGGGCGGCGGGGTGGCGCCCGAGCTGGCCGAGCGCATCTTCGACCCGTTCTACACCACCAAAGCGGGCGGCAGCGGACTCGGTCTCTTCGTTGCCCGCCGAATCGTGAGCGAGCACGGCGGGCACGTCCGGGTGGCGCCGCGCGCGGGCGGCGGGACCGCATGCACGATCTCCCTCCCGTGCGGCCGCTACGCGGCCTCGCGCTCCTCGGCCAACCTCGACGACACGAAGCCACGCGGTCGGGTCAGGTAGCGCGCCACCTCGTGCAGCACTGCCGGGTGGTAGAGGAGCCCGAGATGTCCGGCGTCGGGCACCACCCGGATCCGCCCGCGCGGGCCATCCAGCGGTGGCACGACCAACGGGTCGTGGGCACCGAAGATCGCCAGCTCCTGCTCCGGAAAGCCGCTGGCATAGTACGGGGCGGCGAGGGTCACGAGCCGGCGAACGAACGGACGGCCGCGGGATTCCGTCACGTAGCGCGCCACGAGGCCGCCCAGGCTGTGCCCGACCAGGTCGACGTGGCGGGAGCCCGTTGCGCGGCAGACACCTTCGATCGTGCCGCCGAGCTCGTCCGCGAGACGCTGGTAGTCGAGGCGAGGGCGGTACGAGAAGCTCGCGAAGTTGCAGACGCCGCGGGCGCCGAGGTGAGACCTCACCGCGAGGAAGTTGGTCGGGTCACCGAGAAAGCCATGCACGAAGACGACCGGCGTCCGGTGCCACGCCGTGGCGTCGAACTCGGAATCGACGGCCAACCAGCGAAGCGGCACCGACAAGGCGGCCGTGCCCACCGCCGCGAGCTCCCTCCCGACCGCCTGCCAATTGATGTTTGCGATCCCGAGCACGGAGACCAGGACAGCAAGTGCCGTGCCGGCGAGCGCCGCCCGCGGCGCCGGAGCCTGGAAGCCGAGTCGCTGTGAACGGGCGTTCCTGTGCAGGACCGCCGGTTCCCACACTCAGGCTGCCACGCTCACGAGCCCGAGGTTGAGGGCGAGCCACCGGGGAATCACCAGGCGGCCACAGTCGCCCGGCCGCCGGATCGTAGCCTCGTCGGTCATGGCGATGTTGACGTACGGGATCCACACCTCCTTGTCCTCCACGCGACACAGGAGCGCACGGTCGCCTTTTCTCGTGACTTCCACGTCCTCGAAGCTGACGAAATCTCGCATGGAGGATGTCCTCCCCGTTACTCGCCGGGGATGATCGCGACGGTGCTGACGTCGTGGCCGGTGCTGTCCTTGTCGTGGGTGCAGTTGATCGCCTCCTGCACCGTCGCCGTGGGGTAATAGGCGCCGAACAGGATGCAGTGCTCCTGGGTGGAGGCGTCGGGCCCGTAGGTGAACGTCTTGTCGGTGTTGTTCTGGTAGTGGCAGCGCCACTCGATCCCCTCGCCGGGGT
>VBKF01000071.1 GCA_005888095.1 Deltaproteobacteria bacterium
GGACCGGAGAATGCGTTCCTCCCAGTCGACCGACTCGGTACCGCGCGCCTGAAGGTGGAGGAGATTGTAGTCGAAGCGGACGCCGCGCAGCGCGACGAGCGAGAGCGCGCCGGCCACGGCGGCGAGTCCGACGACGACCCGCGGATGCCGCGTGACCCGCGCGACGAGCCGCACGGATTGCGGCCCGGTTTCATGTCGCCGCTCGACATGCCCGCGCCCCGTGACGAGCACGAGGGCGGGGAGGAGCGTCATCATCGAGAGCCAGGCGAGGATGATTGAGGTCCCGGCGATGAAGCCGAGCTCCCGGATGCCCGGGAAGTCCGTCAGCATGAGCACGTAGAAGGTGCCTGCCGCCGTGAGCGCGCCGCTCAGCATCCCGGGTCCCGCGCGCATCGCCGTCGTCTCGAGCGCCTCGCGCGGCGAGCGGCCGAGGCGACGCTCCTCGTAGTTGCGGAAGAGCAGGTAGATGCCGTAGTCGGTGCCGAGGCCGACGACGATCGAGATGAACATGATCGAGAAGATCGAGAGATGACCGACCACGAGCGTCACGATGCCGAGCGACCAGCAGATGCTCACGGCGAGCGTGGCGAGCACGAGGAGCGGCATGCCGAACCGTCGGAAGGCGACGGCTAGCACGCCGAGCGTCAGGGCGAAGGCGAGCGCCGTCGCGCGCTTGCTGTCGCGGAAGGCAGCTTCCATCTCGTCGTTGCCGAGCACAGGAGCGCCGGTCAGCCCAGCCTTCACGTCGGGGAACTCCGCCCCGACGCGCGCCATCGTCGCGCGGAGGGGTGCGATCGCGTCCCGATAGTTCGTGAAGCTCGCCTTCTCACGCGTCGCCTCGACCAGGACGAAGAGGAGATGCTTGTCGTCGGAGAGGAAGTAGCCGGCGTCCTCGCCGTCGTGATCGAGCGAGAAGAGCGACCCCCACGGTGACCGGTAGGGCGCGGGTCGGTCGAGCCGGGTCGAGATCTCGTCCAGGACTTCGCGCGCGGCGCCGAGGTCGACCTTCTTCTCGACTCCGTCGAGGCCGAGGTCGAAGGCGCTACGCACGAAGGCGGTCACGATCTCCGTCCGTATGCCGTCGATCAGACTATCGAGCGTCGGCCGCGCAGCGAAGGAGGCGAGGAATGCCTGGTGGTCGACTGCCTCGTCACGGATGTCGCGAAGGTCCGCCGGGCTCAGGTAGAGCAGCTCCCGACCCCGGAATTTCTTGGGATCGATCCGATAGGTCACGTGCCGGAACGTTCCGGGTTCGCGGCGAAGCTCCGCCGCGAGCCGGTGCGCGTACGCCTTCGATCGCCCAACGTCGTCGCTCTCGACCGCGACGACGAGCTGGTCGAGGCGCGGAAAGTCGTCCGAGATCTCTTCATCACGCTGGACGTACGACCGGTCCTGCGGCAGGAGATCGCGGCCCGAGGTGACGAAGCCGAGGTGGCTGAACGTGTAGGTGAGCGCCGCAAAGGCGAGAACGACGCTCAGCACTACGGTGACGACCGGCCGGGCGGAGGCCAGCCGGACGAGGGCGCGGAGCCCCCGCCAGCCCTCGCGGCTCATCGCGCCGCGACCGCCTGCGACGGCGGGTGCCACTCCGCCTGGCGCGCCGCGTCCGCTTCCTCGATCGAGCGGCGGCGCTTCTGCAGGTACCCGTTGCGGACGGCGCTGTAGAGGTCGAGGACGCTGTCCTCGACGTCCTGGAAGACGTCGAGGTTGAGGGCACGCTCGTTGACCTGCTTGACGATCGACATCCCCATCGCCGCAAGGAACGGCGTCGCGTAGCCGAAGGGATCCAACACGCCGTCGACGCCGTATCCGATGCCGTCCCGGACGGTGAGCGGCGGCAGCGTGGGGAGCACGAGGTAGGGTCCGGGACCAAATCCATAGACCCCCAGCGTCTGGCCGGTGTCCGCGTCGCTCTTCTCGATGTGGAGCTGGCCCCGCGCGACGTCGAGGAAGCCGACGACCCCGACCGTCGTGTTCACGCCGAAACGAGCGAGCTCGCGGCCCGCCCCACGAACACGCCCTTGCAGGAGATTGTTCACCAGGCGCTTCGGCATTCCGAGGTTGTCGAAAGCGCGATCGAGTCCACGCTTGCCGACGTCTGGAAGGATCTTGCCCCAACCGGTCGCGACGGGCTTCAGCAGGTAGCGGTCGAGGATGTCGTGGTTGAACGAGAACATCTTCTCGTTGAACCTCTGCCACGGGTCGTAGTCATCGGAGGCCTCCTGCTCCGCGTCGGCGATCGGCGGTTGTAGGGCTTCGTCCGCGCTCGTCGCGGGCGACACCATCCCGGCGGCGAAGACCATCGTCAGAACGAGGAACGCGAGGTGGATCGGCTTCATCGTGATGGTGTCACATTCGCAACTGCCGTGCCGAAGAACGGGGCGCTCGGGTGCAGAACGACAAGGCGGCAAACCCACGGGAACTCTTGGTTCTAAGCGTGTTCGGTGGTCCCCGCGCTCGCGGATGTGCCGACGCCTCGGCACGCGTGCCGAGCTGTCGGCAGTCCCAGAACAACGGCCTGGCAGGTCAGCGTTCAGCCAGCCGGCGGCTGCCTGCGCCTTCAGTCACGATCATGTCGCTCGGTCTCCTGGAGTCGGAGCGCCGCGAGGGTCCGCTCGACCGCTTCGGGAGTCCCCCAATCGCTCCAGGAGACGCCGTCAACCGGCACAACGACCAGGTGGCGCGAGATCTGGGTGAGGAAGTCCGCCGAGAAGTTCCAAGATGGAACACCCTCGTACCCGGCACCCGAGCGGATCACGCCGCGGAGCTGCTCGACGTCCGCACTTCGCCGTTGCCGAACGAGCGCGAGCAGCCGGCTCGGGTGGAACACCATAACGAACGAGTTCCACAAGGCGCCTCTTCGCTGCAGGTGCTTCGCCAGCTCGATCGACGGCTTCTCGTGAAAGGCTGCAACGTGGTACGCCGGATGCGATTCGAGACCCCGCGCGACGAGCGGCGGGCCTGGCTCGATGTAACCGAAAGCGGGCTCTGGGTGAGTCGGGCGAATGCCGAGCAGCGCGATCTTGGTGGGAAACCGATCGACGAGGACTGTTGCACGCTCCACGTGCTCACGAAAGGCGGAGCCATCACCGACATAGTGATCGCTCGGAAATACGACCACCGGTGCGCGCGGGCGCCGGGCGGTGAGGTCGAGGAGCCCGAAGACGATCCCCGGACCCGTGTCGCGGTTCCCCGGCTGCACGATGACATTATCGGGCGGGATGTCGAGCAGCTGTGGCAGGGCTAGCTCCAGGTGGCTGCGATTCACGAGCACCAGCGTCCGCTCTCCCGGCACGAGCGGGGCGATCCGCGCGAGCGTCGCTTCGAGCAGGGAACGGTCGCCCATGATTCGGCAGTACTGCTTCGGTATCGGCGCGCCGGCGATTTTTCGCGTGAGAGACTGGAGGCGCCTACCTTCTCC
This sequence comes from Deltaproteobacteria bacterium, assembly GCA_005888095.1. GTDB lineage: Bacteria > Desulfobacterota > Binatia > DP-6 > DP-6 > DP-3. The sequence goes on from VBKF01000071.1 coordinate 3,422, forward strand.
GCCGGCTAGGACGAGTGCCCAGAGCCGTTCGCGCCGATGTCTCCTCGAGAGCTCGGGTCCGTTCAATGCCTCGATCGCGGGCAGGGACATCTGGAGCACGCCTGGGTGCAACCGTCGTGCCGCCACCGACGGTGTTGGGATGGCTGGAGGCTCCCCCGCAGATCAACGGGTCGAGCGTCGAGCCTGCCGCGGACGCGATGATGGCGCCGGCATGTCGGCAGGTGCCGAGCTGTCGGCGTCTGAGTCTCACGCGGTATTGCCGCTGGTGCCGCCTCTGGCTCCCTTCGGAGCGGGGAGTGGCTCGCCGCGCGCGTTCTTCTCCCGCAAGAGCTCGAGCAGCCGATCGATGCCGCCGTTCGTCATGATCTCCTGGAACTGCGAGCGATAGTTCGAGACCAGGCTGACGCCTTCGATAGTGACGTCGATGATCTTCCAGGTGCCGTCGGTCTGGCGCAGCCGGTAGTCGACCGAGATGTCGTCGGAACCGTGGTCCACGATCTTCGTGCGGACGGTCCAGTCGCCGCGCGCCTCCTGGCGGTCGTCGACGATCGTCACCCGCTCGTTCTTGTAGCGCTCGACATTGCGCCCGTATGTCGCGGAGAGAATCTGTTTGAACTCGCGCTCGAACTCGCCGCGCTGCTCCTCGCTCAGCTGGTTCCAGTCCCGCCCGAGGACGAGGCGCGAGAGGGTGTCGAAGTCGACCCGCCTGTAGACGGTCTCCTCGACCCGCCGGCGCTTCTCGTCGGTCGAGAGGTCCTTGTGGGCCAGCACTGCGATGACCGCGCTCGTCGTCGCCTCCACCACGGCGCGGGGACTCTCCGCCGCCGGAGCGGGCACCGCGAGTGTTCCGGCGTAGGCGAGTGCCGCGATGAGGGCGCTCCTCATTCGGTCTTCACGTCGCTGCTGTGGATGAGCTTGCCGATCACCCGCTCGTTGGCCGGCCCTGGATGGGGGCGTGTGCTCACCTTCGTAACCTCGGACCCTGACGAATCCACGACGCGAGCGAGCGCCAGGAGGCCGGGCCGGCTGCCCGCGCCCGGATGGCGGCGGCCCACCCGCGTCCGCTCGTGTCTCCGGCCACGACACGCAAATTCCGTTCCGCCCGCAGGCGAGTCCAACAATAGCGGAACGGTCCGGCACTGAGCTTGGCGCCGACCCTTCGGCACTCGTGCCGATCTCTCGTCAACCTGACGCGGGCCGGCCGCGGTTGAGCTCTTCCGCCTTTGAACTGCGGGGAGCGTACTGTCCACTCACCAACCTCCGACGGGCCGCACGCGGGCGCGCTCGAACGCGGCGGCGCTTTGCGGCTTGATCCGCAGTAGTACGACCTCCGGATGGACGTTCCTGACATGCTCTTCGATCGCGGCGACGATCGCCTCCACGTCGGCGGCGGAGAGCGTGTCCACGAAGTCGAACGCTGATCGCCGCGACAATCTGGTCGGGGCCGAGATGCACCGTGAACAGACCGTTCGACCGCTCGACGCCCGGATGGGCGCGCGCGATCGCGCAGATCGACGAGACCACTTCCGACGCAGCCGGCTCACCGATGAGGAGCCCCTTGGCCTCGCGGGCGAGGAACACGGCCACGACGCCGAGCAGGACCCCGATGCCGATCGACGCGGCACCGTCCAGCACCGGGAGGTCGAACGTCTCGCTCGTGGCGATCCCGGCCAGGGCGATCACCACGCCGATCAGCGCTGCGGTGTCCTCGAAGAGCACCATGAACATCGTCGGATCCTTGCTCTGACGGACCGCCTCGAAGTACCCGCGCTTGCCCTTCGCGGAGCGGAACTCCTTGATCGCCACGCCCCAGGAGATACCCTCGAAGACGAAGGCCAGGCCCAGGACGACGTAGTTCACGATGGAGTTCGAGATCGGCACCGGGGCGATGACGTGGCTTACTCCCTCGTACACCGACACGCCGGCGCCGAGCGCGAAGATCAGGAGCGTCACGATGAAGCTCCAGAAATAGAGCTCCCGGCCGTGCCCCAGCGGGTGGAGCTCGTCGGGCGGTCGCGCCGCGCGCCGCAAGCCGTAGAGGAGGAGGATCTCGTTGCCCGTGTCGACCAGCGAGTGGATCGCCTCGCTCACCATCGCCGAGCTGCCGGTGAGACCGGCGGCCGCGAACTTCGTCACGGCGCGAGGACGTTGCCGAGCAAGGCCGCGTAGACGACCTTCTTCGATGATCGGGGGGCCATGATGTCGCTCGCCCGCAGCCGGAGGCTTGGCCTAGTAGTCCCGTGCCCGATCCGGCGCCAGTCCCGCCACGCTGAGGTCGCCGAGATCAGTCTCTCTCTCGGCGATATCCATGCCCGACGATGAGCGGAACACCCAGTGTCATGCCGAGGCCCGCCCGGGTTCGACGAGGCCCGAACCACTTCGACTCGAGCCGCTCCGGCCAGCGAAGCGGAGGCACGGCGATGCGTCGCGCAAGAGCGTGTGGCGGCATGAACGGGCAGGCGAAGCAGAAGAGGTTGACCATGCCTCCCGTTCGCACGGTTGGCGGGATTGGCGACTTCAGTCGAGGACGTGGTGCCCGCGCTCGCGCATGCAGGCCTGGAACGCGTGCTTGAATTTCTCCTCGGCACTGAACCCCTCGTAGGCCCCGCCGCCGAGTCCTCCGCTCGCGGCCCCGATGGCCGCGCCGGCGCCGGGCGCTCCGCTCGCGGCCCCGATGGCGGCGCCGGCCGCCGCGCCGAGCACCCCACCGACCGCCGCTCCGATCGCCGTCTTCTCGGGGGTGCCTCCCGAGGCGTGGAGAGCCAGCTCGCGGCACTCGGCTTCGTCGCTGGGGATCCGGGCGGCGTGCGGATCATTGTAGGGATCCACCGTCGGCTGGTAGCCGCCCATGGTGGCGCAGCCGGCGACGACGAGTGTGAGAGCAAGCAGCCATTTGCGTGTGTCCATGCGACTCCTCTCTTGCGCGGCTCGGGCTCTGTGCCATTCTGTGCGGACGATTCGCAATCGACGTCTCTGCAACATGTGCGCCAGCAGCAGTCGGTTCGATGGGGCGGTCACCGCATACGCGCCGAGTGCCCACGCGAGCATGGAGCCGCATGTGACGGCTGCACGAGCCGTCGTCCGACGGACAGCGTGAACCCGAGGGTCGGCCTCGTCGCCCCGGGGCGGCGGCGCCGCGGAGTCGCCGTCCGGGCTGATTCTCGACTACGCCGCCAGACCGGCGCACCGGCTCCGAGGGCCGTCAACCGTCGTGACCACGCTGTGCCCTTTCGGGAGCTCCATCGCCTACGGGCGTCCGCGTCACGGGCTCGCCGTCGCTTCGCATCGTCGTCACCAGGTCACGCAGCTCGAAGCGCTTTACCATGCGCGCCAGTTTCCAGCGGCTCACACCGAGCAGCACGGCGGCCTGGCGCTGGTTCCCATGAGCCAGCGCCAACGCGTCCGCGAGGTGCCTTCGCACGGCGGTCTCGAGTGTCTCGAAATCGTGTCTCACGTCAATTGGGTCCATTCGACGAACTCTCTCCTTCTGCCCCCCGAGCAATTTCCGCGCGCCAGCAGTGAAGCGCCACGGCCCCCGGGGCCTGGCGGCCGAAGATCCTGCGTCCGCATTTCCGCCGGTCCGGAGACGTCCACAAGTCGGACGCCAAGGAACCGAGACGGTTGGAGGGCGGATGTTAGACGTCGCGGCCACCGCGGATATTCGTCACGTGAGCACGTGCACAACCACCTCTGAAGGTTGGAGCGCAGCGAACCGTGATCGCGGCAGGCACCTGGGTGCCTGCTGGGCGTGCTCGGAGGGACCAAGACCATGGCGCGGTGTCAGGGTCCGATGGAGCGTTCTCCGATGGAGCGTTCCGGGTCGTCCCCATCGTCGCCCCGCGCCTCGTGCGACCGCTTCGGAACGTCTGCGTCGCGATCGGCCGAGCACTCGAGCCGCTCGACGTGGCAGATACCGACATCGCTGTAGCCCGCGGCCCTCGCTTCGGTGCACTCCTGGTGAAACTCGCGGCAGTCCTCGGCGCTCGCCGCCGCCGCGGGGCGCCGCTCGCCCATGAGGAGCACCGCGGCGCAGGCACCGACGGCCAGGAGCCGTCGCCTCGGGTGGCGCGGCGTCCGGATCATGACCGGTGCCCCGCGGCAGCCGCCGGCGAGAACTCGTCGCGGGCGGCCGATGAGCCGGCATCCGTGGTCGTCTCCGGTTTCGTGCTTCATCTCGGGTCTCCTTGTTGGGCGTCCTTGCTCTACCGGACGAGCAGCCTTACGAACTGCGCCCGCCGCCTCGCGGTCGGCACCGCGATGCGCGCGCGCGGGCGGAAGATCACACCACGTCTGCGCACGAGCGGCACTTCGCGTCCGCTCTCCGCCAACAGACTCCCGTTCATGGGACGTACAACTCAGCAACCGCCGCGCCAGGCGCAGCGGCCGTGGCATCCGGCCAAGCGCGGGCGATCCCCGGACCAGGGCCGACCCGTCCTGCCGGGGTTCCGGCACGCTGCCGAGCGCTCGTCACGCGCTCGGTCCGCTCGCAGTGCTCGTGGGCGCGGCATCCTGGCCGGCGTGGCCGTGCACATCGGCCTCATCGGCTATCCAACGGCGGTCGCCGGGTGGCGTGGGTGCTCTGCTTGGCGACTCGGTCTTCTTGTGCGCTCTGCCGGCGCGGCGGTGCAGCCTTACGGCGCTGGGACGCCCATGCCCGGGTTGCATCCTTCGTGCGGCTCCCGGGGGCGCCGTGGTCACCGCGGTGGCGGGCTCGGCTTCAATGCGCTCGGACGCCGCTTGCGAGCGGCGCGGCGGCGAGGGTCGCGCCCCGTCGCCGGCTGGTGCGCCGCAGGTGCGCCGGTGTCCGCGCGCGAGCGGCCGTCAGCTGATGGCGCGAGCCGGCCACCGCCCGGGTACGAAAGCGGATCATCGGGGCGCCTCGTCCGGCAACGGACACGTTAGCGGTCCGCCACGCACGCAGTCCGGCCCGAACGTAGTCCGGCTCGAGATCGAGGGTCTCGCAGATCACGACGAACGAGAACGGCCACGTCGCTGCGTCCGAAGCGAACCACTCCTCCGCCTCGCGGAAGAGGCGCCGACCGCGCTGGCGGGAGGAGCTCACGTAGCGTTGATACGAACGGATCGCCTCGTCGAGAACCGCGAGCATGAGGCGATGCTCCGGCGGCCTCGCCTCGTCGTTGCGCAGCAGGTCGGCGAACTGGGATAGAAGGATCGTCTCCTGCTCGCCGTCCGTCGCAGCGCGGTGTACGTCGGATGCAGCCTCGATGGCTGCCAGGCCTACGGCACTCATGCCGGCCTCGACCTGAGGGCGGCAGATGGTGTCCGAATGGCGTCGTCACGGGAGCATCGCGGTCGAAGCGGCACGACGACCGCGAGTCGGCGGGGAAGACCCAGGACGGCTCTCTCGGGATCACGATCGACGTAGACGCTTCCGGGAGCGACGCGCAGGGCGAGCTGCCGCCGGGTGCGCGGGATAAAGATTTCCATGCCGAGGCGGTCCAGGGCTCGATTGATGTCCGTCAGGGTCAGCATGCCGCCTTTCAGCAACGACCGCGCCAGCGAACAGACTGCACGCCCAGCGCGAATGCCGTCGGCGAGCACCATCGCGTTCAGCGACGGAGCGGGGAAACGTCGACGACGTTCCCGTAGATGAAGTCCACCTCGCCCACGACCGCTGCCGCGGCCGCGGCCGCCAGCGCCGGCGGAATGGCGGTTGGGAGATCGCCCGAGAACTGGGTCGCGCCTTCGGGGTCGATGTCGACACTCAGCCATCCCACCTCCTTGCCTCCGGTGGCGTGGAGAGTGGCGCGGTAGGTTCCTGTGAGCGCATTCCGGGTCGATGTGCCGCGGTCGAGCGCACCCCCGCCGCCGGACGCGCGCTCGAACACGGTCGTTCGCACGGCCGCGCCGCCCGCGGGCTCGATCGTGAGCCTGAGCTCGTCGTCGTTCCAGGAGGGGACGATGCGGCCGAGGACGGGCGCCTTCTCAGTCGTACCGCTGCGCACCACGGCAGCATCGGGGCCGGTCGCCCAAACTCCGGCGACCGCCACACCACCTTCCCGGTAGACGAGCGCGGGCTCGCCGTGATGCCAGAACCGGCCGTTGGCAACGAGCCTATCCGTCGTGCCGTCGGCTCGGTCGATGACCAACCCTCGATGCGTCTCCCGAGCCGAGAACGTCGCCGCGGACGCTGCCGGTGCGGCCGTCGCTACCCCGCAGGCGACGATTGCGCCGAGCAGGACCGTCCGCTTCCGCGCTTGTTCGAAACGAGCCTTCATGAGATGCCTCCCTTACTCGAAACACCATGAAACTGCAGGAGCTGTGCCAGGAGCGAACGTCACCGAGCCGGTTCGATTGCGCGGCCGGCATGATGCTTCCGCTGCCGACATCTCGGCGCGTGTCGAGATAGCGGCAGCGTGGCGTCCCATCTTAGAACTTGCTGGCCTGACGACGTCAGCATCTGAGACCGTGACCCGGCTCTGGGTGCACTGGCTGCCGGCACGAGCGTTGCTCGAAACGTCGTGGTCCCGTTCGTCGATACCGTGCCGACGACGGTGCCTGTCCGCCGGTGGCCCCTTATGCCGCCGTATCGCCTCGGCGACGTCGTGGGACATCGCGACGCTCACCCCACCGAGCAGCACAGCTACGAGCGATCACCGCGTGCCGTTCGCCGCGCCCGCGCGGCCGTATGCCGGCCCTGGAGCGCGAGACCGTACACCCCCTGCTGCTCCCCGGTTGGGCCCAACCCCACGCCGACGAACACCATGTCGTTCACGATCGCCGGGCCCGACGTGATGATGCCTCCGAGGTCGAGCTTCCGGAGCAGCGCACCCGTCCCGGCATCGAAGGCCCGAAGCTGACGCGAGCCGTCGCCCACGAAGAACAGACCGCCCGCGATCCCAGCGGGCCCGAAGCTGAAGACATTGCACTCCGTCGGCGGACACTGCCACGCGACGGCGCCGGTCGCGGCGTCGAGAGCGAAGATGTAAGGCGGCCCGGTGAAGGTGGCGGCGTAGATCTTCCCGAACGCGACCCCCGTGGACGGGCTGAATCCGCCGGCCTCCCCTCCCGCCACCACCGCTTGCTGCCAGACGAGAGCGCCGGTGTCCTGATCGACGGCGTAGTAGACGCCGTTCTTGCTCCCGACCCCCGACCAAGGGAGAACCGCGAAGGAGACGATCAGGCCCAGTGCCCAGAGCGCGATCAGCAGGATCTGCGAGAGCGGGCAGGATGACGAGAGGAGACCCGCGACGGCGGCAGCCCATGCGTGCATGGTGCGTGGCAGCGCGGACCCGGATCACCCCTCGGCGAAGAGCACCGTCGACAGGTACCGCTCGCCCGAGTCCGGCAGCACGGTGACGATCGTCTTGCCGGCGAACGCGTCGTCGCGCGCGAGCCGGAGCGCCACCGCCGCCGCGGCGCCACACGAGATGCCGGAAAGGATGCCCTCCTCCTTGGCGAGTCGCCGCGCCATCTCGACGGCCTCCTCGTCCGACACGGTCTC
>VBKF01000072.1 GCA_005888095.1 Deltaproteobacteria bacterium
GCTCGCCAGATCTCGCTGCCGATGAGGCCGGGTGCGCCGCTCTCCGAGCTCCGGGACACCGTCCACCCCGACGGCGCGCTCGACCGGCTTCGCGTGAGCGTCTTCGGCCTGCCCGTCACCCTCGAGGCCTACGTGAACATCCTGGCCGTGCTCGGCGTCGGCGGATACCGGGACGAGACGCTCGGCCGTTCCGGCGCCATCGACTACGGCAACGAGCATTTCACCTGCTTCCAGTTCGACTACGACTGGCGGCGCGACCTGGCGGAGAGCGCACGCCGGCTCGAGGAGTTCGTTCGCGAGAAGCGCGCCTACGTCCAGGCGGAACTCGAGAAGCGCTATGGGATCAACGACGCCGACGTCTACTTCGACATCGTCGCCCACTCCATGGGCGGGCTCCTGACGCGCTACTTCCTACGGTACGGCGGTCAGGCGCTGACCGCCGGCGGACCGGAGCCAGTGACCACGTGGGAGGGCGCGCGCTACGTCGACCGGGTGATCCTGATCGGCACCCCCAACGCCGGCTCGCTCGATGCCCTGTTCGAGTTGATCGAGGGCGACAAGCTCGGGCCGTTCATCCCGCGCTATCCGCCGGCGATCCTCGGCACCATGCCCGCCGTTTACGAGCTCCTGCCGCGCGGCCGGCACAGGGTCCTCGTCGACGCCTCCGACCCCGAGCACGCGTACGAGGACCTCTACGACCCGGCGCTCTGGGAACGCATGCGCTGGGGGCTGGCCGATCCCAGGCAGGATCGCGTCCTGAAGCAGCTCCTGCCGGAGGTGGATGATGCGGCGGAACGGCGACGCATCGCGCTCGACCACCAGAAGAAGTGTCTCGACCAGGCGCGCGCCATGGCCCGCGCTCTCGACGCACCCGCCGTGCTGCCCGCCGGGCTGGAGCTCTTCCTGATGGCAGGCGATTCGACACCGACGAAGGCGCAGGCCGCCGTGGACGCCGGCACGGGCGCCGTACGCGTCATCCGCACGGCGCCGGGGGACGGGACGGTCCTGCGCTCGAGTGCGCTCCTCGACGAGCGGGTCGGGCACGTGTGGCAGGCCGGGGTCGCGTCGCCCATCCCCTGGACCCGGGTCCTGTTCCTGTTCACCGACCATCTGGGTCTGACGCGCGATCCCGCGTTCGTCGACAACGCGCTGTACCTGCTCCTCGAGGATTCGCGCCGCCGGAGCGTCGAACGCTGAGCGTCGCGTCAGCGCTCGGCGAGCACGACCCGCTCGAGCCGCAGAGCCTCGCCAACCGACCACGCCTGGAACGGGCAGCCGCGCGGCGTGTGCGGCGGGTCGCCGTCGGCGATCTCCGGCAGGTGGCCGACGCCGGCGTCGTCCAGATGAGCGAGTAGCGGGTCGAGAAAGCGAGCGCGCGCCTCGGCCTTCGCGCGAGCGCCGCCGCCTCGGACGCGAAGGGGCATAGGAATCACGCTAGGGCCCAAAAGTTTACGGAACCCACCTAATCAGACGTGACCCCACCACCTCCGGCCGCCCCCGCCCGATCGCGACTCCTATCCGGAGCGGCATATGCGGCGTACTGCGCCCGCTGGGTGGCGAAAAACCTCGTGGCAGCGGACCTGGCCAGCCGCTGCGAGGTACAACTCGCCTACGCCATCGGGGTGGCGCCCGATCAGCGTTGCGCTCGAGTGCTTTGGCACCGAGACCGTGCCGGTGGAGCAGATCGAAATGGCGATCGCGACGGTCTTCGACCTCCGGCCGGCGGCTATAATCACGCAGCTAAACCTGCGCCGGCCCATTTACCAGCAGACCGCCGCCTACGGCCATTTCGGCCGCGCCGACCTCGATCTGCCGTGGGAACACATCGACAAGGTTGCGGCCCTGAAGAAGGCCGTCGAGCGAGCGATGTAACGGGTCCTCGCCGGTGGAAACCATCAGATTCGGCAGGACCGCCTACCTCGTGGAGCAGGTCAAGGAATCCGACGCTTCCCTCCTCGCCGTCCGCTTCGTCCTGCACGGGCCGCGTGGGCGCCGCTACCTGCTCGTCCCCGATACCCGTCGCCCCGACCGTCTTGTCGCCATCGCGCCGATGACGCACTTCTCCCGGTTTCGGCCCACACCGTTTGGCGGTGTGTGGTTCGCGGCCGAGAAGAAGCTGATGATCGCCCCTCCCGACGCGTGACAGACGAAGCCTGGCAACGCCTCATTCGGCTCATCGACGGGGTGCACGCTGACTACCTGGCCGGTTTGGTCGCACTGCGGAAGCGTGTCGTGGACGACGTTCGACGCAAGCTGCGCGACGGCGAGACTCTCGACGACCCACCTCGGGGTGCCAGGTCGAAACCGACTCCGACGAAGAAGCGAGGATAAGATGCTTCCGGCGACGATCCTCTTGGCCCAGCTTCAATGCGCTCCCAGCGCGAGCGGCAGCGTTGACTGCTGGGACGCAGCGAAGGGCGGAGCGCCCGTCCTGAAGATCGAGCCGAACCTCTTCGGCGGCTTCGACCTACGCCAGAGCGACGGGAAGCTCGTGCGGTGTGAGCGGAAGGCGAGCGGCGCGACGGAGTGTCGCGTCGTGCAGGAGGGGCGCGAGAAGTAGGCGCCGGCCGCTTCGTCCTCCCCCCGACCATCGGACCCGGCGCCCATCGCGTCCTAGAGGGCTCCCTGGTGCCAACTAGGGGGGCGACCCTGGCGCCGTCCGTGACGCTCCCTATCTCGTTCCCGTCCTCGACGGCTTCACCAAAAGCCCTTCGGCGGGCGGCATCGGTCAAGCCCCATAGATCGGGCACTTCGGCGCCGGCCTGACCGACCTTCAGGGCCGCGCCAGAACCACTCGTTTCTTGGAACACCGGGACGACACCAAGTGAGTGGCGCGAGAAGCGCGCACCCGTCAGGTGACCTCTACCCCAGCGCCTCGAGCAGCGCCTTCGCCTCGATGAGGTCGTGCGTGTCGAAGCCCTCGGTGAACGAGGTGTAGATCGGTGCGAGCAGCGCGCGCGCCTCGGCAGCGCGGCCGTTCCGACAGAGCCAGCGGCCGAAGCATGTGGCGACGCGCAGCTCGTACGCCTTCGCACCTTGCCGGTTTGCCATCGCGAGCGCGTCCCCGAACGTCGCCTCGATCTCGGCCGGGTCGGCGCCCCTGAGCGCGAGCAGCTCGCCACGGCGGCGGAGAGTGTCCGCACGCCAGACGTCCTCGCCGGGCATGGCACCCTCGGCCTCCGTCAGCGCGGCGAGCGCGTCTCCTACCTGTCCCGCCCGCGCGTGCGCGTCCGCGAGAAGGCCGAGGTAGTGTTCGAGGAGAAGGCGCGCCTTCGCCGCCACCATGCGGCCGAGGCCCTCGCGCACCGCGGCGACTCCTTCATCCGGCTGCCCTTCCTCGGCCAGCGCCCAACCGCGGATCATCATGGCCTCGGCCACCAAGCTGGGCTGCTCGCTGCCTTTCGCTATAGCCCGCGTAGCATGTTCGAGCGCAGCCGCGGGTTCCCGAAGTAGCGTGTGCAGTAACGCTGCCGCTCGCTCGGCAAACGGCCGGCCGGTTACCCCCGGCGCCCGCTCCGCCAGCTCCAGGCCCTTCCGAGCGTGCGCCCGGGCCTGGTCGGCGAGTCCCAGGTGCCATGCCAGAATGGCTCCGTTGCAGAGGGTTACGAGCCGTGGATCGAGCCGTGGATCGAACGGCACCAGGGAGGCAGTCGCCTCGTCGCAAAGCGCGAGCGCGCGAGCCAGATGTGCCGCGGCGCCCGTGAGGTCACCCGCGTGGTGCCGCGTCACAAACTGCGCGAAGTGCGCCCACGCCTCCAACGGCTGGAGCGCCGCGCGCTCAGCCGCGGCGAGCACTTGCTCCGCGAGCGGCCAGGCGGCCGCAGGGCCCTCGCTCGTGAGGGCCGGTCCCCAGAGACCCATCAGCAGAAAGACTCCTTGCGTCGAGTCCGTGACCCGCTCGCCGAGCACCCGCGCCCGCTCCCAGGCCGCCGCTGTCTCGGGCGCCGCGAACTTGGTCATCGCGAGTGCTTGCCCGAGTAGGAGCTGTAGCCGGAACTCCCTCTCGTCGCGCTGGGACCCGTCTGGCAGCGTCGCGAGCACGTCGAGACCGCGTCGCACATGCTGCTCCGCCTCTCTCAGCGCCCCACGGTCGAGCGTCCGCGTCCCTGCCCGTTGCCACTCCTCTGCCGCGCGCTCCGCCTCTCCCGCCTCGGTATAGTGATGCGCCAGCAGCTCGGGCTGCTCTTCGGCGATCTCCGCGAACCGTTCCGTCAGCGCCTTTGCCGCCAGCCCGTGCAGCTGGCGCCGCCGGGTCTTGAGAAGCGATGCGTACGCCGTCTCCTGAACAAGGGTGTGCTTGAAGATAAAGGTCGCGTCCGGGGGAACCCCTCGGGCGTAAAGCAGCTTCGCGTCCACCAGCTTCTCGAGCGCGTCCTCGAGGTTGTCCGCGGGCACCGGGTGCACCGCGCGCAGCAGCCCGAAGCTAAACTCCCGGCCGAGCACGGCGCCGACTTGTGCCACCTGCTTGGCGATCCCCAGGCGATCGAGCCGCGCCATCAGCGAGTCCGCGAGCGTGGCCGGGATCCCTCTGAGCCCCTGGGCACCCGCCTCCACCGCGGCCTTCGTAAGCTCCTCGACGAAGAGGGGCACGCCGTCGGTGCGAGCAACCACGGCGTTGACCACCTCCGCCGGGAGTGCCGCCGGCGCCGCCACGTTCGCCACCACCTCCCGCACATGCCGGCGCGGGAGGCGATTCAGGGTGAGTTGGGTGTGATGGGCCCGCAGTGCCCACGGTGCCTTGAACTCCAGCCGCGCCGTGTAGAGAAGGAGCAACGGCGCCGTCGTCGCCTGCTCGACGAGGAACCGCTGGAGCTCGAGGGTCGAGGGGTCTACCCACTGCAGGTCTTCGAGCAGGATTACCATTAGCTGGAGGCGTGCTGCGCCGAAGACCCAGCTCGCGAGCGTCGCCAGCAGCCGCTTCCGCGCGACCTCGGGGACCGCAAGCACCGGCGGGTAGCCCGTCGGGATCGGCAGGTCGAGCAGCGGGGCCACAAGCGGGAGCGCCTCGGGGAGACTTAGCCCCGCGGCCTCGAGCGCCCGCTCCAGTGCTGCCACCCGGTCCTCGGGAGAGTCGTCGGCCCTGGCGCCGGAGAGGAAGATCTGCCCGAGCAGTCCGATCACGGCGTAGAAGGGTGTGTTCGCGAAGTACAGCGCCCCGCCCGACTCGAGCCATATGTGTGGCACCCCGGCGAGATCCTCGTGCAGCACCTGCGCCAAGCGCGACTTGCCGATTCCCGGCTCGCCGACAATCATCACCACCTGGCCCTTGCCCTCGCGTGCTTGCTCGAAGCGCTCGCGTAGGAGTCGGCGCTCGTGCTCGCGGCCAACGAAGGGCGTTAGCCCCCGCGCCGCCGCGGCGGCGAGCCGGCTCCGCACGCCGCTCGCCTGCACGACGCGGTACACGGCCACGGGCGTCCGCACCCCCTTCAGCGCCGGTGCTCCCTTGGCCTCGACGATGAACCGGCCCGCGACCAGGCGATGGGTCGTCTCGGTAATGAGCACCGTGTTCGGCTCGGCGAGCGTCTGCACCCGCGCGGCCACGTTCGGCGTGTCGCCGAACACCTCTGCCCCCGCCGCCGCGCCCTCGCCGATGACGACCGGCCCCGTATGCATCCCGATCCGCACCGCCAACTGCACACCATGGATCGGCTCGAGCCGGTGGTTCAGCTCGGCCACTGTGTCGAGGAGGGCGAGCCCCGCACGCACGGCGCGCTCAGGGTCGTCCTCGTGGGCCTGGGGGTAGCTAAAGTAGGCGAGCAGACCGTCACCCAGGTACTTGGCGACGTGGCCGCCGAAACGGGTGATCGTCTCGGCGGCAGCGTGCTGGTAGCGGGTCATCACCTCGCGCCAATCCTCGGGGTCGAGTTGACCGGCGAGGGCGGTTGAGCCGACGAGGTCGCAGAACAGAACGGTGAGCTGCCGACGCTCGCCCTCTGCCGCCGCCCCGCTGAGCGCGGCGCCGCACGCACCGCAGAACTTCTCTTCCGGGTTGTTGCGGGTGCCGCACGAGGAGCACGCCTGGCCGAGGTGGCCGCCGCAGGCCGCGCAGTAGCGGCGGTCCGAGCGGTTCCGATGACCGCACGACGGACAGCGGATTTCCGGCTGCGCGTCCATAACCTGGTCGCGCCGGCGGGCGCGAGATGCGCGAGGTTGTGCTTCACGGATGGCAGGTCTGTCAACGGCGGACGGCGCCTCGTAGACGACCGGACTCGCTACCCCTCACGCGCACGGACAACCAATGTGCAACCCTCGATGGCGCTCGAGATACCGACGGCGGACCGCAACGAACCCTGGTCGGGCAGCCTCCGACAGGTTGAGCACGACTTCCATAGATCACCGTCGAGGCGGCTGACCTCCCCGACGATGTGCTCGCGCTCCTCGATCACCACCTCCTCGACCTCGCCGGCACCTACGGCGATCTGAGCGCGGGCGACCCGATCCAGTACGACGAGCTACGCATCGAGCACGACTGGGGCGACGTGGAGATCGTCGTCTACAACCGCGCCATCCTGCTGTTCATGACCGACAGCGAGCCCCTGAGGCGGATTCACCGAGTGTGCTGCCGGCTCGATGACCTTGCTGCGTCTTGAGACATATCGCCCGCAGGCGGCATCAGCCGGCGCGCGGGATTGACCAGGACGAGGCCCGCCATGGCGACGGCGGCGAAGATCGCGCCCGCGAGGAACGTGGCCGAGGGGCCGAGGCGGCTCCAGAGCAGGCCGGCGACGACGCTCGCCAGCAGCAAGACGACGCCCGTCGTGAGATTGAACACGCCGAAGGCGGTGCCGCGCAGGTCGGATGGCGCGCCCGCCGCGACCGGCCGTCGAGGATGCCCCTTGGCTGCCCTCCAGGCCGCGCAGGAGTCGCGCGCCGCCCTTCCTGGTGCGGCCGGCCTTATATGGACCCCGGCTGGGAGGGCGTTCGGGGCACTGGTTCGCGCTTCCCGAAAGGGCTTCACCGTCACCAGATTGCCGCTCGCGGTTCCCCGCGGCGGGCCAAGGCGACGTAGCCGAGCGGACCCGCGACGCCTCGGCAGATGGCACCGCGCTTGCTCCGACCCCGCAGCCCCATGTCGGGCCGCGATCCCTCGGTGGAGGAATGTCGATGAAGAAGACTGCGGCGGCCTTGCTATTCACCACGCTGCTCACGTCGCTTGCTGTGTCGCAAGCCGACGCTGGGCTGCGCCGGCGCTGCCGCCGCCTGTGCCGTCCCGAAATCACTCGCTGCGCGGCAGCCGGGTTCACCTGGTATTCGTGTACCCAGGTACTCCGAGCAGACTGTATGGCTCGGGGTGGTAGCTACTGCCTCTTCGTCCCGCCCACGACGACGACTACGACCGTCACGACGATTCCTGTACCTACGACAACCACAACGACCCTCCCCTCTAACCCGTTCGCCGTCTACGACGGGACGTGGGGCTACGCTGTGTCCTACGTGACTTACTCCGGCTGCTACACCAACTACCCGACCAACTTGAGCGGCACTCTCGTCCTGAGCGTCAGCCCGACAGGCGCGATCACAGGAACAGTTGACTCCGTGTCGATCAGCGGCTCGTTCACTAGCGCGTCGAGCGCATCCGTGTCCTCGCCAGCCTATCCCGATGTCCACGGCTGCTACACCACATTCGACGCCAACACGTCGGGATGGACGCCGAGCAGCGGCACCATCGATGTCTACCTGTACCAGTCGTGTTCGCCGGGCGTGGTCTGCGAAGACCTCTACTCCGGCGCCATCGCGCGATAGCCGCTCCGCGCCGACTGCTAAACTGGCCGGCAGCACGGCGGCGAGTCATCTCCGAGACGGCCGGTAGCCGTTGAACCTCAGCACCATCAAGGGCCGCGTCGCCGAGCTACCGCGTCGCCCGGCTCGGCCGCGAGAGCGACGTGCAACGACTGCTCAAGGAAGGCGAGGACGACTTCTCGCCTGACTTCCTCATCTGGAAGCCGGTCGAGGGAACACCCGGCGCCTTCTGGCTGTTTAACGTCGAGGTGAAGTACCGCTCCGACCAAGACGACTTCTTCCGGTTCGGCGGCGCCAAGCAGGTAGGCGGGCGGGTCACTTGGGAAAGTCGGAGACCCTCTCCCCGTTACTGGACTCCATCGCCATGTTCAGCCGGCACCACATGACGAAGAACATGTCGCGGCATTGCGCGCGAGCGGTGCTCGTCACGGCGATCGGCGCATCGCTTGGGCGGATCATTAGGGTCTTGGAGTTTTGTACCGTCATGCACCCCGCAAGCAGGACGGACGCGAAACCAACCACGGAGAGGGACGAGGTGAGGAGCTTCTTCATGCACGGGTGTATCGGCCGTCACGAAGCGCAACTTGAGGGTACCCGCTCCATCCGATTCGGTTTCCTCGCCGCGCATCCTTGAGTGAACGAAGCCGAGCCAAGCGCCGGGGCTAGACGCTGCGGCTGGTGAAGCCCCTCGGCGCGGACCTACCTGCTGGGCACCGAGGGCAGCTTCAACGTCTCAACAGGGTACGGGCAGTCTCCGCCGTCCCGGATGAACACCTGCGAGGAGAAGTCGAAGGAGCCCGTTTCGGTGCAGACCGTCGCCCCCTTCCGCCGAACGAGCGCGCCGAGCACGTCGCCGGTCACCAGGTCCACGCAGTAGGCGAAGTGCATCCGTCGAGTCGTGGGATTCACCGATCGCGTGGTCGCCTCATCTAGGACTTCGCAGAACAGGTTGCCGTACTGCGTCCCTGCGGCGGCGAGCGACGGCAACACCAGGAGCAGGCCGACAAGCAGTAGAGTCCTCATGGTGCGGATCATCGGCATCTCGAATTGAGGACTTGAGGCTCTTAGCCTCCGCTTCGAATCAGTCTCAAGCACCCGCCTCCCGAGACCGATGTACAGGGCATGGACTTGCTTCCTTGGCTCCCCCTCCTGTTGCTGGCGCTCGCGCCCCCGGCGTGGGCGGACGTTCTCTGCAAGTCGCGGAAGGGCGCGGTCAAGGCGCGGGCGGTCTGCAAGCCGACCGAGACGCAGCTCGATATGGCCGCGCTTGGGTTTCGGGGACTGCCGGGCCCGAAGGGCGACAAGGGCGATTCTGGCGAGCAGGGGCCTTCGGGTTCACAAGGCGCGACGGGTTCACAAGGGGCAACGGGACCGCAAGGCCCCACGGGGCCTCAGGGACCGATGGGGCCGCAGGGACTCCAGGGAGCGCAGGGACCATCGGGGCCTCCGGGACCCGCGGGAGCGTCGCCAGGATTCACCTGCACGTCGTCGTGCGTCTCCGGCTTCCCTACGGCGCAGTTCAACTGCGGCGGCGCGGCGATGGCATGCAACTCGCCGGACGGCTTCCACACGGCGCACGCGATGGTCGTGAGCTGCGCGACGGATGACGCGCTCGCCATCCCCTTCTGCCTCGCGTCGGACTGCGGCGAGGGTCCGTGTCCTGGCGAGCCGACGACGCCCTCCTGTGCGCCGACCGATTCCGGGGTTGCGTGGACGATCACGGCGAATGCCAACCAGACATCGAATTCGTGCAGTACGTTCTCGGGAACGTACACTTGCCAGGTGACTGCGGCAAACCCGGTCTGCCGCATCGGCAACCAGAACTACAACTTCGTCGCCCTTGCGGACCCGAACCCACGCCTGCGCGTGTACACGGATTTCTGCACCGCATCGGTCCTCCGCGACCCGCAGGGCAACCCGACCGACTCGGTGCCCATCGGGACGGCGGACACGCGCTACACCGCCGCTGGTACGTTCAACCCATCCTTCGAGTGCGGCGGCGGCGGGACATTCTGCGGCATCAACGGGACCTTCACCGCTACCGGCGCCTGCCCGTAACGCCTGCCGGACGTAGCCCCACCGTGAAGCGGCTCTTTGCCGAGAAGCCGGCGACCTTCGTTCGGGGCTCGCCTTGAGTGCGGTCTCCTCGCCCGACCCCTTGCTGAACGAGCGGCGGCAGCATCAAGCCGTCGTCGCTGCGTAAGCCCTCCCCCGGACGCGGGGGAAGGATCGCCGGAAAAATCTTCGGGCCGTGAACGCCTATACGCCGGTACTGGCATCTTCATGGGTCAGGCTACCGGGGGTCGCGCAGCCTCGGCGTTGCGTGAGTCGCATGAAGCCCGCGCCTGCATGAGCTAACTGGCTAGATTGCGACGCCGAGGCATGGATGCAACGCCTCCGTGACGCGCTCACGCTGATTTCACACGGGCACGCGTCGGCACGGGACTTGGATCCCTTCTCCGAGCGGACGGCGGAGCTATCGCAAGGCCGCCTCCGAAGGAGGACCGCATGCTCGTCATCGTCAAGGGCGACCGCCATCGAGCGATGGTCGCCGCCTCGAACCGCGCGATTCCGTTCGCCGTCGTCAGCGTGACCGACCGCGAGACCGTGGGCCGCGTACCCGAGGCGTGCCGTACTAAGGTCACTGCCTGGTTTGGTGAGGCCGGCGAAGCGCCGTTCCCGGTCGGCACCTGCCTCCTCTACCGCAGCGAGGAGGCCGCAGCATGAGCAAGCGCCATTTCGTTGAGGCCGCACGCTACATCAGGTTGCGGAGACCGGGCCCGCCCCGGGCGACACCCCAGTCGGGGTTCGGGCAGGTCCGGGCTGGGGCCGCGCGGGAGGCGGCGCGTCAGGCGGGGGTGTCGGGGAAGAGATCGGAGAGCGAGGGAGGGGGACGGGCCGGCAAAGGTGCGGGCGGATCGGTCGGAAGGCCGAGATGGCCCAGGATCTGGCGCAGCACGTCAGCGGCCTCGATTGTGGCGATGACAGACATGCGGCCGCCGCA
>VBKF01000073.1 GCA_005888095.1 Deltaproteobacteria bacterium
TTCCACGACTGGCGTGGCGCGCTCCGGCCCTCGATAACCGGCGTGATCGCGGCCTTCTGGGGGCTCGGCTTCGTGCACCTGATCGGCTTCGCGCTCGACCCGCTCATCCTCGTGATGCCCTTCCTCGTCAGCGCCCGCGCGGTCAGCCACGCCATCCAGATGCACGACCGCTACTACGAGGAGTTCGAGCGCCACAACTGGGACCAGCGGAAGGCGATCGTCGCCGCCTTTGCCGAGCTCTTCGTGCCGACGTTCGCGGGGGTGATCACCGACGCCCTCGGCGTGCTCGTCATCATTCTGGTCCCCGTGGTCATGTTGCAGAAGCTCGCCGTCGTCATCTCGTGGTGGATCTCGGCGATCACGGTGTCCGAGATGCTGCTCAACCCGATCGTCTACTACTACCTCCGCGCTCCCGATCCGGAGGTGGTGCTCGCGCGGGACAAGGGCTGGTACAAGGCCGCCATCAACCGGCTGACCGACTACAACCTGTCCGCATTCGGCAAGCGGTTCACGCTGGCCTTCTGGCTCATCCTGGCGGTCATCGGCGCCTTCATGATGCGCGGGCTCATCGTCGGGGACCCGACGTCGGCCTCGCCGCTCGTGTGGGAGGACTCGCCGTACAACGTGTCGCACGCGCACATCCAGGACAAGTTCGGCGGCGTCGAGCCGCTGATCGTGGTGGCCGAGGGCAAGGACCGCGACGCCATGAAGGACCCGCAGGCGCTGCGCACCATGGTCAAGTTCCAGCGCTTCCTCGAGCGCGATCCGGCGGTGGGCTACAGCTTCTCGCTCGGCGACATCCTGCGCAGCGTCAACATGGTGTTCCACGAGCTCGAGCCGAAGTGGGGCGTCATCCCGAACACGGCGCGCGACGTGGGCCAGACGTTCTTCGTCTTCTTCGCGAACTTACCGCCGACGGAGACCAGCAAGTACGTGACACCGGACTACGCCACGGCCCACGTGACCTTCTTCTGCCGCAACCACAAGGGCGACAACATCGCCCGCATCATCCAGCGCTGCCAGGAGTTCATCCGCGACAACCCGATGGAAAAGGCGAACTTCAGGCTGGCGGGCGGCCTGATCGGCGTGCTCGCGGCCGCGAACGAGGCGCTCGTGCGGAACGACCTCCTGATGAACTTCCTCGGCTTCTTCACGATCTACGTCATCGTCCTCTTCAGCTACCGCTCGTGGGCCGCCGGCCTCTACCTGCTCGCGCCGCTCTTCATTTCCAACATCCTGATCAACGCGGCCATGGCCTACTTCGGCATCGGCGTCAACATCAACACGCTGCCGCTGGTGACCGTGGGGGTGGGCTTCGGGATCGACTACGGCCTCTATATCCTCTCCCGCATCATCGAGGAGATCCGGGTCAACGGCGACCTCGACCTGTCGATCCGCGAGGCGCTCGTCACCTCGGGCAAGGCGGTGAGCTTCACCGCGTTCTGCATGGTCGGGGGCACGGCATTGTGGTCCTTCTCGAACATCCGCTTCAATGCAGTGATGGGCGGGTTGCTGGCCGTCTGGATGTTCGTCAGCTTCCTGGCCTCGGAGACGTTGCTGCCCGTGATGATCTCCTATTTCCGCCCAAGCTTCATCCTCCGCGAGGCCGCCCGCGCGCAGCAGCGGCCGGCGGTCGCGGCGACCGCCGCGGCGGTCAGCTAGGAGGCCACCATGGGGCTCTGGGAATCGATCGCGATCGTCGTGGTGTTCAGCATCGGCGTCATCGTCGCGGACGAAATCATCCACGCGCGCCGGCGCAAACGGCGGGAGCGCGGTGCTCGGGCGCTTCGCGCCCTGCGCTCCTCCGATGCCCCCGGACCCCGTCGCTCGGGCGCGGCAAAGCCGCGCCCGGCTCCGACTGCGCCTGCGCGCCGCTGCGGGGCCCGGTCGGTCCACGCGCGCCTCGCGCCCGCCGGCGCTCGCCCCTTTGTGCCGGCGCTTGCTCCGTATCAATAATGAGCCGGCGTGATCCGTTGTGAGCAGCTGACGAAGTATTTCGGGTCCGTGCGGGCGGTTACGGACGTGTCGTTTGGGGTGGGGGAGGGGGAGGTGGCGGCGCTGCTCGGGCCGAACGGGGCGGGCAAGAGCACGGTCATGCGGCTCCTGACCGGGTACGTGTCGCCGACGAGCGGGCGGGCGCTCGTGGGTGGCGTCGATGTCGCCGAGCAGCCGGTCACGGCGCGGCGGCAGATCGGCTATCTGCCCGAGCAGGTGAGCCTCTACCCGGAGCTGACCGTGCGCCGCTACCTCGCCTTCGTGGGCGAGGTGAAGGGGTTGCCGGGCCGGCTGCGCCGCGACGCCGTGGCGCAGGTGATCGAATGCTGCGGGCTCGGCGAGGTGGCCGACCGCCACAACGGGAAGCTGTCCAAGGGCTATCGGCAACGGGTTGGGCTGGCGCAGGCGCTGCTCGGCGACCCGGCGGTCCTCGTCCTCGACGAGCCCACGGTCGGGCTCGATCCCGTGCAGGCGGTGGAGATGCGGGCGCTGCTGCGCACGCTCGCCGGCCGCACCGTGCTGCTCTCCACGCACAACCTCGCCGAGGCGAGCGCGCTCTGCTCGCGCGTCATCATCCTGTCCCACGGCGGCGTGGTGGCGGAGGACACGGCCGAGCGGCTCGGCCGCCGGCTCGAGGGGGCGGGGCGGCTCGTGGCGCGCATCGATGGCCCGCCCGACGCGGTCGCGCAGGCCCTGGCGGCACTGCCGGGCGTGGTTGGCGTGGAGCGCGGTGCGGCCGACGGGCAATCCGGCGTGTCGTTCGTCGTGCTCGCGTCCGACCCCGAGCCCGTCCAGCGCCGGCTCGCGGCGGCGATCGTGGCGGGCGGCTGGACGCTGCTCGAGGTCCGGGCGAAGCCCCCGACCCTCGAGGACCTCTTCGTGCGGCTCGTCGGCTCGGGGACCTGACGTGCGGAGCTTCGTCGCCCTCTTCCGCAAGGAGCTCCGCTCGTACTTCGGCTCGCCGCTCGTCTATCTCGTCGCCGCCGCCTTCCTCGCCTACGCCGGCTACTACTTCCACTCCGACCTCATCTACTTCATCACGTTCGGCTTCGGGCTGAACATCATGGAGAACTTCTGGCAGGTGCTGTTCGTCGACATCCGCCTCGTGCTCATCTTCGCCATCCCGCTCCTCACCATGCGGCTCCTCGCCGAGGAGCGGCGGCTCGGGACGCTCGAGCTCCTGCTCACCTACCCGCTGCGCGACGGGGCGATCGTGGCGGCCAAGCTCGGGGCGTGCCTGGTCGTGGTCGCGACGCTGCTGGCCGGCACGCTCGCCTATCCGCTGCTCGTCTTCCGCGTCGAGCCGTTCGCGCTCGAGCCGCTCGCGGCAGCGTATCTGGGCCTCCTCCTGTTCGCCGGCGTGTGCGCATCCTACGGGCTCTTCGTCTCCTCGCTCACCGACAGCCAGGTGCTGGCCGGCTTCCTGACGGCGCTGCCCCTGCTGCTCCTCTGGCTGCTCTCGTGGAACGAGGCGGCGGCCGCCACCGGCGCCCTGCCCGTGGTGCGGGCGATCTCGCTCTTCAACCACTTCCAGCCGTTCTCGGTGGGAGTCATCGACCTGCGCGACGTCTTCTACTTCGTCTACGCGACCGGGCTCTTCGTGTGGGCGACGCTTCGCGTGCTGGAGGCACGGCAGTGGCGCGGACGGCGCTGAGCGCGACCTCTCAGCGCCTCCGCATCGCGCTCGCCCTCCCGGCGCTGCTCGGCATCTTCGGCCTCGGGGAGGCGATCCTCGACCGGCGCGCGCTCAGGCTCGACCTCACGCCCGAGCAGCGCTACAGCCTCTCGGACCACGCCAAGAAGATCCTCGACGAGCTGCCCGTGGACGTCCGCATCCTCGCCTTCCTGCGCTCGCAGGACCCGCGCAACCCGGCGATCATGGACCTGCTGAGAAGGGTCGAGGGACGCACCGGGCGCATCCACGTGGACGTCGTCGACGTGAACCGCAGCCCCGCGCTCGCGCGGCAGTACGACGTCGACTCCTACGGCGCGCTCGTGGTCGAGAGCGACGGCCGGCGCCGCGTCTTCTCGAACCCGCGCGAAGAGGTGTTGATGGCCGCGCTCCTGCAGGTGACGCGGCAGCAGCGGAAGATCGTCGGCTGGCTGGTGGGGCACGGCGAGGGCGACCTCGCGAACATCGACCGGCACCGCGGCTTCTCCACGGCGCGCGCGCTCCTCGAGCAGGAGTACTACGAGGTCCGGCCGGTCTCGCTCATCGGCGACGAGGTGCCGCCCGAGACCAGCGTGCTGGTCATCGCGGGACCGCAGAAGGACTTCCTGCCCGAGGAGCTCGCGGCGGTCGATCGGTACCTCCAACGGCCCGGGCAGGCGCTCGCGATGCTCGACCCCCTGCGGGCGCCGGAGCTGGCCGCCTTCCTCCGGCGCTACTACGTCGCGCTGCCGCCCGACGTGGTCGTCGATCCCGCCGCCCGCCTCTACGGCGGCGAATACCTCACGATGCAGCTCACCGTCGAGCGCGGCGACCATCCGATCCTGGCCCCGCTCGACGCGCCGCCGCTGTTCTCGTTGACGCGCTCGGTCGAGGTGCTGCCGGGCGAGCCGGGCGCGATGATGGCCGTCCCGTTCCTCAAGACGAGCGGCGAGAGCTGGGCCACCGCCGATACCGGCGTGCTGCGCGCCGGACCCGCCACCTTCGTCGCGGGGCGGGACCGGCCGGGGCCGGTGACGGTGGGCGTGGAGGTCGCCTTTCGCACGCTGACGCCCCCCGGCGCGTCGCCCGCGCAGGGGCGTCTCATCGTCTACGGCAACTCCGAGTTCGCCAACAATTTCTTCATCGAGTTCCTGGGCAACAAGGACCTGCTCGTGAACACGGTCGACTGGCTGGCGCGGGAGCCACAGGCGATCTCCCACCGTCCGCGCCGGCAGGAGCTTGGCGTGCATCAGTTCTACGTCTCGAACGAGCAGGGCGACCGGCTCTTCTGGGTGACGGCGGTCCTGGAGCCGATGCTCCTCGCGGTGGTCGGGGTCGCACTGGCCGCCCGGCGCCGATGGGGCTAGGGAGGGGTGCGTGAGCTGGCGCCAGGTTCTCGTCCTGTACGCGGTGCTCGGCCTGCTCGGCGGCGAGTACTGGCTGATCGAACGACGGCGGGTCGAGCGGCCCCAGGGGCAACCCGCGCGCGAGCGCTTCCTGTCGCTCCAGCCCGGGCAGCTGCGCGAAGTGCGGCTGCGGCGCGGCGGGCGCACGGTCGTCTCCCGCCGCGACGCGGACGGGTGGGCGGTGATCGAGCCGGCGGGCACGACCATTCCCGCCGACCTGATCGAGGCGTTCGCGACGGCCCTCACCGGGGCCGAGGAGATCGCCCGCGTGGGAGACGCCGAGGCGGATCCGCAAGCCTTCGGGCTCGACGAGCGCGCCGCCCAGGTGGAGATCATCGCCGAGACAGGTGAGCCGGTTCAGGTGACGATCGGGGAGACGAATCCGACCGGCACCGCCGTGTACGCCCGGCGCAGCGGGAATCCCGTCGTGGTGCTGATCGGCCGCAACGTGCGCTACTACGAGGATCTCATCTTCCAGGCCCTGCCGAGCGGCCGCGTGCCCGCCGCCGACGTGGACGCTCCGGTCGGCGGCTAGAGCCGAGAGTCCCGTTGACGCCCGCTGGCGAGGCGTTGTAGAGCCACCTTGCCCTCAACCACGTCGCAGAAGGAGACGGCACCATGGCAAGCCCCCGCTGGTGGCTCACCCTCGCAGGCGTAGCTTCGCTTTCGCTCGCGATGCTCGGCACGCCCGTGCGCGCCGACGTCGTGCCCGGAGACAAGATCACGGAGCAGAACATCGAGAAGCTGAAGGACCTGATCTCGCCCGGGATGGAGTGGGTCATCAAGCACGGCTGGCCGATCACCATCACCGAGACGAAGCGCATCGAGTTCCCGCAGGCCTACAAGGAAGCGACGGAGAAGTACTCCGGCCAGGTGAAGCTCACGGCCGACGGCCTCAACCTCGTCAACTACGTCGCCGGGCTGCCGTTCCCGAACGTCGATCCGAAGGATCCCCAGGTGGCCATGAAGATCATGTGGAACTGGGGCTACACGCACCTCACAACGGATGACGTCGACCTGCGGAACTTCGACGCGGACACGGGCGCCGTCGCCGACCATGGACCGCTGACCGTCGAGCGTCACTTCCTCCTCGACCACTTCCGGCGGCTCTTCTGGACGGGACGGCTCTACGTCGATCCGAAGCCCGAGAAGCCGAACCCCAACGGCTATCGCGCCCAGCAGGGACTCTACCCGGTCCTCGAGCCCTTCGACCTGAAGGGCGTCGGCGCGCTCGGTAACCGGTACACCTCTTCCGAGAAGCAGGACGACTCGTGGCTCTACCTGCCGTCGCTGCGCCGGGTCCGCCGGCTCTCGACGGCGCAGCGGTCGGACGCGCTCTTCGGGCAGGACACCGACGTGGACAGCTACTACGGCTACAGCGGCCACCCTGCCTGGATGGACTTCAAGTTCCTCGGCGAGCGCGACCTGATCAGCTGCTACCACGCGCAGCACTATCCGGTGAAGTGGCACGACAAGGTCGACTGGGCCTTCGACGACGTGTGGGAGAAGCGGAAGGTCTACGTCATCGAGGGCATCTCGAAGCTCCCGCAGTACGCCTACGGGAAGCGTGTGATCTTCGTCGAC
Organism: Deltaproteobacteria bacterium; assembly: GCA_005888095.1. Lineage (GTDB taxonomy): Bacteria > Desulfobacterota > Binatia > DP-6 > DP-6 > DP-3. The sequence goes on from VBKF01000073.1 coordinate 6,637, forward strand.
AAGGAGGCGTGGGTCATCCCGTTCTCGGACATCTACGACCGGTCGGGGGAGCTCTGGAAGATCTGGATCAACGACATGAGCTTCCGGAAGAAGGCGTTCGAGGGCGCCAACGTCATCGACTATCCCGACGAGATGGGGTTCATCCCCGCCATCGTCATGGTCGACATGCAGCTCGAGCACGCCACCAAGGCGTCCTTGCCGAGCCACCGCTTCCCGGGCGAGCAGGGCTGGTACTTCAACCAGGGCGAGAAGGCCGGCGTCACCGACGACTGGTTCACGGTCGCGGCGCTGGTGAACGCGGGGCACTGAGGGACGGGAGGAGCTGCCGAGGTCCGCCGACGGGGCCGCCTGGCTGGAGCCGGCGGCCCCATCCGTTTTCAGCCTCCAGGGGGTCAAGACGATGATGACGAGCAGAGGATCCTGGTGCGCGCTGGCGGCCGCGGCCGCCCTGGTGCTGTCGACGTCCGGCCCGCCGGCGCATGCCGACGTCTCACCCGGAGACCGGATCACGGATCAGAACATCGACAAGGTGAAGGACCTCATCTCGCCGGGCCTCGAGTGGTGCATCCGGCACGGGTTTCCGCTGACCATCGTCGAGACGAAGCGCGTCGAGTGGCCCACCGCCTACAAGGAAGCGACCGAGAAGTACTCGGGGCAGGTGAAGCTCCGGCCGGACGGGCTCCAGCTGCTGAACTACGTCGCCGGGCAGCCCTTTCCGAAACTCGACCCGCAGGACCCGCAGGTCGCCGTCAAGATCATGTGGAACTACGAGTACAAGTTCAACCCGACCGACGACCTCGACCTGCGCAACTTCGACGCCGACACGGGCGCGGTTGCGGATCACGGCCACATGACCGTCGAGCGGCACTTCCTGCTCGATCACTTGAAGGTGCTCTTCTGGAACGCGCGCCTCTTCGTCGAGCCGAAGCCCGAGCGGCCGAACCCCAACGGCTATCGCGGCCAGTCCGGGCTCTACCCAATCCTCGAGCCGTTCGACCTGAAGGGCGTGGGCGGGATGTTCTATCGCTATCTGGACCCCGCCCGGCAGGACGACACCTGGCTCTACCTGCCGTCACTGCGGCGGGTTCGCCGCCTCTCCTCGGCGCAGCGTTCCGACGCCCTCTTCGGCCAGGACACCGACGTCGACAGCTACTACGGGTATGCGGGGCAGGTCGCGTGGATGAACTGGAAGTACCTCGGCGAGCGCGACCTGCTCGGCGTCTACCACGCCAAGCACAACCCGGTGAAGTGGAACGACCCCGTCGACTGGGCGTTCGACGACGTGTGGGAGAAGCGGCGCGTGTACGCCGTCGAGGGCGTCTCGAAGCTGCCGCAGTACGCCTTCGGCAAGCGCGTCATCTTCATCGACAAGGAGTCGATGACGGTGCCGTTCTCCGACATCTACGACCGCTCGGGCGAGCTGTGGAAGATCTGGATCAACGACTGGAGCTTCCGGAAGAAGGCCTTCGACGGGGCGGGCGTCATCGAGTACGAGGACGAGATGGGCTTCCAGCCGGCGATCGTCATGGTCGACATGCAGCTCGAGCACGCCACCAAGGCGGCGCTCCCGAGCCATCGCTTCCCGGGGGAGCAGGGCTGGTACTTCAACCAGGGTGAGAAGCAGGGCATCACCGAGGACTGGTTCACGGTCGCGGCGCTGGTGGCCGCGGGGCATTGATCCCGGGGGCCCGTCCGGTGCTCGCCCGCTTCGCGGGCTGCGCTCCTCCGATGCCCCCGGACCCCGCGCCGGGCGCGGCAAAGCCGCGCCCGGCTTTTCTCGAGTGACCGGCGCCTTCAGCCCGCCCGGCCCAGCAGTTCCGCGGCTGCCGAGGCGGTTTCCGCCCCGAGCCATGTCTCGACTAGCGGGTCGGCGCCGGTCGCCAGCACGGCGGCGATCCGCTCGAGGGCCGTTGCCCGCAGCTGGCGCTTGATCGAGGCGTAGGCACTGCGCGGGAGTGCGGCCAGCTCGCGCGCGACGTCCAGCGCGCGTGCGATGATCGCCTCGCCGTCCTGCACCTCGTCGAGGATGCCGTCGGCGAGGGCGTTCTCAGGCGTTCCGTTGCGGGCGAGTAGGACTGCCCGGCGGGCGACGGCGGGCGCGAGCTCCGTCGTGACCACCGTCGTCGCCGCCACGGGGTAGGGCACGGCGGCGCGGGTCTCCGTGAGCCCGAGCCGGTAGGAGCCGCGGCGGCCGATGCGGAAGTCGCAGGCGAGGACGACGACCAGGCCGCCGGCGATGGCGTGGCCGTTCACGGCCGCGACCGTTGGCAGCCCGAGCCCGTAGAGCCGGCCGACGAGGCGGTTGATGGCCATGACCATGGTCCGCTGCTGCTCCGGGCCGTACGTCGGAACGACCTTCAGGTCGAGCCCCGCCGAGAAGAACTCCCCGTGTCCGGTGAGCACGACGGCGCGCGTCCCGTCCTCCGCCTCGAGCCGCGCGAGCGTCTCCTCGAGCTTCGTGGCCGACTCGAGCTCGATCGCGTTGGCCGGCGGCCGCTCGAAGCGGACGAGGGCGATGCCGTCCGTCGACTCGACGCGGATCATCGCTCCTCGCGCTCGATCACGAGCTTCGTCGTGTAGCCGAGGATCGCCTCGGCCGCGTCCGGCCACCGCGCCCGCTCGGTGGTGATCAGCTCCGGGTCGATCCGCCGCGCCTCGAGGAGGCTCAGCACCGCCGGCAGGACGGTCCGCGAGTGCACCCGGCCGGTGTGGAACGTGATGCCCTTCATGTTACGTAGGTCAGCTCGCGCATCTAGGAGGGACCGGAGAGCGCGCGGAGGGCGCGCTTCACGAGCCGCCGTGCCTCGCCCGGGATGATGCGCCGGCGGCCGAGCAGATGGAGGGCGCGCAGGCGGCGGAACACCGCGTTCCGCAGGCGGATCGACGGGGTCATCGCCGCCACCTTGCGCAGCGCGGTGATGCTGTCGACGAGGCCGATGATCGCGAAGCGCGACGGCGGGGCGATCAGCTCCTCGACGAGGCGGCGCGGCCCCTCCCAGTCGTAGGTGTCGTGCAGCGCGATCACCCCGCCGGTGACGACGAAGGGCTCCCAGTCCGTGAAGTCGCCCTTCACCGCCTCGTAGCCGTGCGCGCCGTCGATCCAGAGGAGCCGGATCGGGTCGCGCCAGGTGGCGGCGGCCTCGTCGGAGCGCATGACGAGCGGCGCGACGCGGTCGCTGAGACCCGCGGCGGCGACGTTGGCCCGGAACTGTCCCTCCGAGCCGCGCAGGTGCGGATCGATCGCGACCACCGCCTCGCGCCCGGCCGCACGCGCCGCGGCCGCAAGGATGATCGTCGACCTGCCCCTCGAGCTGCCGATCTCGACGATCGCACCCGCGCCGGGTCCCTTCGCGGCGAGCGCGTAGAGGTAGAGACCCTCGTGATGACTGAGCCACCCGTCGACCTCGCCGACGACACGCTCGACGTACCGGGAGGCCTCCGCACTCATCTGCATGTCGTGGAGACGTGTGTAGCGGCCGCCGCCCCCGTCGGTCAACGTCCGCGCGGGACATGGTCCGTCCGGCGCGCGACTCACGGACGACGGAGCCGCTCGGGCGCGCCCTCGATCGAAGCCCGGTCGCCGATCGCCTGCGCCATCAGCACGAACGCCCGCCACGCGGCACGTGCCTCGGGCTCACGGCCGCACGCCAGCAACGCCACGGCGAGCTGGTAGTGCGCGCCGTAGTGCGAGGGCACCAGGCGGAGGACCGTCCGGTACAGCTCCACGGCGCGCGAGGGATCGCGGAGCCGGTACTGATGGAGGAGCGCGGCGAGCATCGCGGGCTCGGACAGGGTCGGATTCGCGGCGACGGCCCGCTCGTATGCCCGGGCGGCCTCGGCCCAGGCCCCCTGGCGCTCGAGGAGTCGCCCCTGTGCGGCCCAGGCGTCGGCCTGCTCGGCGTCGATGGTCGTCGTCCGCCGGTAGGCGGCGAGCGCCTCCTCGGCGCGGCCGAGCCGCTCGAGGGCCATGGCGCGGTAGTAGTGGGTGAGCGCGAAGCCCGGGTTGCAGGCGACCGCCTCGTCGGCCCAGCGCAGCGATTGCGCCAGGTCGCCGGTACGGAAGGCGAGGGCGCTCAGGTTGAGCTGCACGTAGGCGTAGCAGGGTGCGAGGCGGTGCGCCTCGAGGAGGAGGCGGCGAGCCTCGTCGCGGTCGTCGCGCGCCATCGCGGCGTGGCCCGCGTTCAGCCAGGCGCGCGGGTTGGCCGGCGCCTTCGCCACCGCATCGCGCCAGAGCGCGCCGTCGTCGCGCCAGACCTCGTTGCGCGCCGCGGTCGCGACGCCGAGCGCGATCGCGACGAGGGCGACCAGCACAACGACGACGCGTGTCGCAGGCACCCGCAGGGGACGCGCGAGGAGATGCGCGGCGCCACGGAGCCCGAGGCCGGCCGCCGTCCCGAGGCCAAGCATCGCCAGGTACGGACGGTGCTCGTTCACGGGCTCGGTGAGCGGGAAGATCGTCTGCTCGGCGGCGAGGGCGACGGCGTACCAGAGCGCGGCGAAGGTGAGGGCCGGCCAGCGCCGGCGGGCACGCCACGCGAGACCGCCGAGGACCAGAAGCACGAGGAGACTCCCCCAGGCGCGGGGCTCGAGGAAGGAGCGCGTGAGCGGGTAGTCCAGGCGATCGACCACCAGCGCGTCCGGCCACAGGAAGAGGCGGAGGTAATAGAGGTAGGCCGACCAGCCCGTCATGAGCCAGATGCGAGGGGTCACGTCCGCGGCGTGCGCCGTCTGGCTGATCCACGGCGGGAGGAGGAGAAGTCGGTAGAGGAGCCCGCCGGCCGCCACCACGGCGAGCGCGGCGACCAGTTGCCACGACGGGGCGGGCGTCTGTCGGTGGCGGGCGAGGAGCGCGTAGCCGGCGACGGCGAGCGGCAGCGTCGCCGCAATCGCCTTCGTGAGCAGCGCCGCCGCGAGGAGGACGACGGCCCATCGCGGCCGGGCGCGCGCCGTGGCGTCGAAAGCGGCGAGCGAGAAGACGGTGGTGAGCAGGGCCGAGCGGGCCGAGAGGTAGTCCACGGGCTCGGTGTTGAGGGGATGGAGGGCAACCACGAGGGCCGACGCGGCCGCGACCGCGAGTGCGTCGTCTCCGAGCCAGAGGTGATCCCTGACGATCCGGAAGACGAGCAGGACGGCCGACCAGTGCAGCACGAGGTTGACGGCGTGGTAGCTCCACGTGGCGCTCCCCGAGACGGCGTAGTTGAGCGCGAAGGTGAGGAGCAGGAGCGGACGGAGATCCTCGTTCTCGCGCAGCACCGTCGTCGTATTCGGGTCGACGAAGAAGCGCGGGACGTGACGGAGGCTCCTGATGAAGGGGTTCTGCTCGAGCACGTGGCTGTCGTCGAAGTGAAAGCCGCCGCCGAAGCTGTTCGCATAGGCGGCGCCGATCACAACCGCGAACAGGAGCGCAAGGGCGGCGGAGGGTGAAACCCGGCCCTTGCCCCACGCCCACCCCACGGCGTCGCCGTGTAGAGGAAGGGACGACGTCCTTCAAGTCCCGGTGCGCAAACGCGCGCAGAGGGACTCGGCTTGTGACCCCAGGCCGCCGTTGCTAGCGTCGTTCCGTTCGGCGTGCGGCGAGGAGGCGAGGGGAGGACGATGGTGAAGGCAACGCTGCCGGGCGTCGCGCTGGCGCTGGCCACCTTGACGGGCGCCGCGCTGGCCACCGCTCCATACGACTTTGCCGGTCACTGGACGGGCAATGCGCAGGAGACCGGCAAGTCCGCCGTGATGTTGACGGCCGACTTCACGATGGCCGGCGCCCGGACCTTTTCCGGGACGCTGGCCGTGGCGGACGGCGATCAGCCCATGCAGTGTACGGTGAACGCGAAGGTCAGGCGGCGCGTGAATGTGGCCCTGCGCGGCGCGTGCGCTGACGGCGGCACCCTCAGGCTCCGTGGCCGTGCGAACCCGGACAAGCAGACGATCGCGGGGACCTTCGTCGAGAAGCGAGAGCGGCGCCGGCACCGGGGGAGGTTCGTTCTGGGGAAGCCGGCTGGCGCCGCACATGCGCGCATCCTCCATGGCCCTTCTCGATCGGCCTCATCGGCCGTGCTCTCCGCGCTCGGCGTGCCCGCCGACGGCCACTGGGGCCTGTCTCCCGACCAGGGCCGCGTGACCCTCACGAGCCTCACGTTCCAGGCCGCCGACGGCCCGCGGCAGGTGGACCTCGTCGGCTGCACGCCCACCTACACACGCGACGCCGCCGCGCTCGCGCCGCTGCTCGATTGTCCGTTCGACCTGCTTCCCGGGACCTACGTCGGCTTGACCGTGGGCGTCAGCACCAGGTTCGAGGTGCTGATCGACGACTCGCTGAACGGGTTCTACACCGATCCTGCCTCCCCCACCGGACTCTCCACAACTCCGCCCGCGGGCGGGGCGCAGTTCGTCTCCTTCGTCGTCCCGGGCCCCGGCGGCGCGGGCGCCGTTCTCTCCCTGCAGACGTTCTTCACGAGCCCGCTCGTCGTCGACGCGGGGACCGACGTCAGCCTGGACATCGTCGACGACATGATTCACACCGTCTTCGCCAACGTGGCTGGCGGCACGGCGTCCTTCGACACGAGCCTCGTCCTTCCCGCCGTTCAGCTCGTCCCGTCGGTCTCGGGCGCGGGCAAGGTCGAGTTCTACAGCCCGACCGGGACCGCCCTCGACGCCCTGATGCCGGGGCCGACGGACGACGAGTCGGGCAGCGTGCGAGTGTTCTACGCTTCACCCGGGCAGCCGAGCTACGTCTTCTCCCCGGTGCCCGGTCCGAGTCAGGCGTGGAACGTGAGCCCCGCCTCCAGCCCCGCGAACGACGGGTTTCGGGCGGGCGGCTACCTCGGGCTCGACGCCTCCGGCACGCTCTGCTGGGCGCTGCCCACGGACTACACCTACGCGCAGTACAGCGAGCTCTGCGAGATGCCGGTGGTGGCGACCGTGGGCTCGACCACGACCCTCAGCTGCCAGCATCTGTCGTCGGTGCCGCCGCCGGTGTCGGGCGACACCTACGCCTCGGGTTGCCCGCCGATCACGCCCGACGAGCAGCGGAGCCTGACGCTGGTCGCGAATTAAACCAGCGAGGGGCGTCCCGCCCCTCGCCCCGGCGGGCGGAGCCCGCCGGGTCCTCACTCCCCGCTCGCTGCGCTCGGCCGCGCGCGCGGCGCGCGCGGAGATTCCATCTCGCGTCGGCAGCTCTTGACGAAGGCCGGAGAGCCGTCCAGCTCTGTGTCCGGTGGCCGTCTCGGGGGGGATCGGCAGGCGCTTCGCAACCGGCGTCGCCGTCACGACCGCCGCGCTCGGATCGTTCGGCGCGGCCCTCGCCGTGGCCGCGGTGGTGCGGGTCCACCTCCCGGTGCTCGACTGGGGCGAGCGCGTCCGGCTCGTCCTCAGGTGGACGGCAGTTGGCGCGCTGGGCGGCCTCGGCGTCGGCGTCGCGGCCGGACTGCTGTCGGGGTTCGTGGCGCGGCGGTGGGTACGGGGCATCCTCGTCGGCCTCCTCGTCGCGGCGAGCATCGTGCCGGTGCTCCTCGCCGGCCGGAGGTCGCCGGGAGTGCCATGGTCGGCGCTCGGTGCGCCGCAGGAGTATCCGCCGCTGGCCGAGCGGCGCGCCGCGCCTGGCGCCCCGAACCTGGTCCTGGTCACGATCGACACGCTCCGTCACGACCATCTCCAGCTCTACGGCTACGAGAGGCCGACGGCACCGCACCTTGCCGTCCTCGCCCGCGGCGGCACGGTCTTCGAGGCGGCGGTCGCCCAGGCCCCGGAGACGCTGCACTCGCTGGCCTCGCTCATGACGGGTCTCTATCCTCACGTGCTCGACAAGGAGTTCGAGGACCGGGGGCAGGCGGGCTCGTTCATCGGCTCGGGCTTTCACACGCTCGCCGAGCGCCTGGCTGCCGGCGGCTACGACACGGCGGGCTTCGTCTCGAACCTCTACCTGAAGCAGGAGAACGGCTTCGGGCAGGGCTTCCGCCACTTCGACGACCGCTCCGGCATGTTCTGGTGGGGGCCGAAGGGCCGCTGGAAGCGCGCGGAGCACGTCGTCGAGCCTGCCCTCGCATGGCTCGAGCGCGCCGAGTCACCCTTCTTCCTCTGGGTCCACGTGATGGACCCGCATCATCCCTATGAGCCCGCATCCGCCGGACCGTGGGAGGACGGGTCACGGGCTGCGCCGCACGCGGCCGCGTACGGGGCACTCTCGATTCGAGGCTACACGCAACGTCTGAAGGACCTGCGCGCCGGCCGACCTCGGGCCACGCCCGAAGAGCTCGCGTACCTCGTGGGGCGCTACGACGCCGAGATCCTCCAGGTGGACCGGGAGCTCGCCAGGCTGCACCAGCGCCTTGAGTCCCGCGGCTTCGACGAGCGCAACACCGTCCTGATCGTCACGGCCGACCACGGGGAGGAGTTCGTCGACCACGGAGGGATGCTGCACGGGCACTCGCTGTTCGACGAGCTGATCCGCGTGCCACTGGTCATGCGGGGCCGCGGCATCCCTCCCGGCAAGCGCCTCGGAGGCCAGGTGCAGCTGGTCGACGTGACGGCGACGCTCCTCGACCTGGCGGGGCTCCTTCCCGCATCCGGCGAATCGCCGGAGCTCGACGGAGTTTCGCTCCTGCCGGCGCTGGCCGCGGGCGAGCCGCCGCTGCATGCGGCCCTCTCCTTCATCGATACGCGGTACGTGGCCTACCGCACGCCAGACTGGAAGCTCGTGGCGGCGTTCGCGCCCTACGACCTCGGGCCGCCGTCCTGGCTGCCGTGGGAAGGACTCCTGTCGATGGCACGCGTGGCCCTGGGTCGCCCGCACCACCCGAAGATCGGTCTCTGGCACCTGGACGAGGATCCGCGCGAGCAGCAGAACCTCGTGGGAAACGACGCCGTCTCCCTCCGCACCCTGTATGCCTCGCTGCTCGGCCACCGCCAGGCCCATCCGCCGCGGCTGGTCGCGTCCAGCGCGGGACCGGGACTGAACCGCCGTGGCCGAAGGGCCTTGCGAGCGCTCGGCTACGTGCAGTGAGGGGGTGTAGTTGTCAGCGTCCGCGCGTTTTTGGTACTCGACCAAGGATCCATGTCGTCGGCGCTCGGCCGCTTCCGGATGCTCGACCTCTCCCGCCAGCTGCCGGGGCCGTTCTGCTCGATGCTGCTCGCCGACCTCGGCATGGACGTGCTCGCGGTCTACGCCCCGAACGACCCGATGGGCATGGGCATCCCGCTGCTCGGCCGGAACAAGCGCAGCTGTACCCTCAACCTGAAGGTGTCCGAGGGCCGCGCGATCTTCCATCGCCTCGCGCGCGAGGCCGACGTGGTGCTCGAGGGGGGGCGCCCCGGCGTGGCGGCACGGCTCGGCGTCGACTACGAGACGCTGCGGGCGCTGAACCCGCGCCTCGTCTACTGCTCGATCTCCGGCTACGGGCAGGACGGCCCGTACCGGGACCGGGTCGGGCACGACGTCAACTACCTCGGCTTCGCGGGCGTCATCGACCTCACGGGGACGGCCGGCGGGGCGCCGGCGATCCCGGGCGTGCAGATCGCCGACATCGGCGGCGGGGCGCTCATGGCAGCGGTCGGCATCCTTGCCGCCCTCTCGGCGCGGGAGGAGACGGGGCGCGGACAGTTCGTCGACATCGCGATGATGGACGGCGCCGTCGCCTGGCAGGTGGTGAACGTCTTCCGTCACCTGCTCGACGGGCGGGAGCCGGCGCGCGGCGACACCATGCTCACCGGTCATCATCCCTGCTACGCGATCTACGAGACGCGCGACGGCCGCCACGTGACGGTCGGGGCCCTCGAGCCGCACTTCTGGCGGACGCTCTGCGAGCGGCTCGGCCTCGGGGAGTTCGCCGGCCAGCAGTTCGCCGAGGGGTCCGAGCGCGAGGCGATGTTCGCGCGCTTCCGCGCGAAGTTCCGCGAGCGGTCGATGGCCGAATGGGTGGACCTGCTCGCGGACCTGGACATCTGCTTCGGCCCGGTGGCGACCCTGGCCGAGATGATGCACGATCCCCAGGTGCGCCACCGCGGCATGGTGGTCGAGATGGACGACGGTCGCGGCGTCCGCCGGACGACGCTCGGCAACCCGATCAAGCTCTCCGACACGCCGCCCGCGCTGCGGCTGCCCGCGCCGGAGCTCGGCCAGCACACGGAAGAGGTGCTGGTCGGGCTCGGCTACTCGCGCGGCCACATCGCGGCCTTGCGCGAGCGAGGGGTAATCTGACGTGGCGGGCATCCTGGCCGCCGGCGCCTCCGTGCCGCGCTACCGGCTTCCGCGCGAGCTGATCGCCAAGGAGTGGGGCGGGACGTCGGCGGGTGGCGAGAAGGCCGTGGCCAACCACGACGAGGACAGCCTCACGCTCGCCGTGAACGCCACGCTCGCGCTCGGCAGCGAGGACCCCCGTCCCGACGCCGTCTTCTTCGCGACGACGACGGCGCCCTATGTCGAGAAGCAGGCGGCGGCGACGATCGCGACGGTCCTCGATCTGCCGGCCTCGGTCCGCACGCTCGACTTCACCGACACGCTGCGCGCCGGCACCTCCGCCGTGCTGGCCGCGCTCGACGCCATCGCGGGCGGCAGCGCCGCGCGCGTCCTGGTGGCGGCGGGCGACTGCCGTCTCGCCGAGCCCGACTCGCCGACCGAGCAGAACCTCGGCGACGCGGGCGCCGCGCTGCTGCTCGGGGCCGATCCCGGCCTCGCCGAGGTGGTGGCGACCCACACGGTCGCCGACGAGTTCCTCGGCACCTGGCGCACCCGGGAGCAGGAGTTCCCGCGCGCCTTCCCCGGCGCCTTCGAGGCGAAGTTCGGCTACGGCCGGGTGATCGGCGAGGTGGTGAAGGGCGTCCTCGCCAAGGCGCGGCTCGAGCCGCGCCAGCTGGCAACCGTCATCCTGCCGACGCCGACCCCGCGCGCCCCGCAGGCCGTCGCCAAGGCGGCCGGGCTCGACGCGAAGCGCCAGCTCCAGGAGAGCTTCTGGACGACGCTCGGCGACACGGGCGCCGCGCAGCCGCTCCTCATGCTCGCCGCCGCCCTCGAGCGCGCCAAGGCCGGCGACCTGATCCTCGCCGTCGGCTACGGCGACGGCGCGGACGCGATCGTGCTGCGCGCCACCGGCCGGCCGATTCCCGCCGGTCAGGGTGTGGCGCGCCAGATCGAGGTGAAGCGCACGCTGCCGTCCTACGGGCGCTACGCGCGCTTCCGGAAGCTCGTGCGCAAGGAGACGGTCACGAGCGACGTGTCGTCGCCCGTCATCCTGTGGCGCGACCGCAAGGAGCTCCTGCCGCTCTACGGCGGCCGGTGCCCGCGCTGCGGCACGGTGCAGTTCCCGAAGCACCGGCTGTGCGTCGAGTGCGCGGACCCGAACGGCCTCGAGGAGGTGAAGCTCGCGCGGCGCGGGCGGCTCTTCACCTTCACGAACGACTACCTGACCGAGAGCCCGGACCCTCCGGTGACGCATGCGGTCGTCGACCTCGACGGCGGCGGGCGGCTCTACGTGCAGCTCACGGACTGCGAGCCCGAGCGGGTCGAGATCGACATGCCGCTCGAGCTGACGTTCCGGAAGATCCACGAGGCCGGCGGGTTCAACAACTACTTCTGGAAAGCGAGGCCCCAATGAACATCCGTGATCGTGTCGCCGTGGTCGGCGTCGGCTGCAGCAAGTTCGGCGAGCACTACGACCGCTCGGCGGAGGACCTGGTGGTCGAGGCGGCGTTCGAGGCCTACCGCGACGCGGGCATCGAGCCGGCGCGGATCGAGGCCGCGTGGGTCGGGACGCTGGAGAGCGGTTATTCGGGGACGGCGCTCGCCGATCCGCTGAAGCTCTACGACAGACCGATCACCCGCGTGGAGAACTACTGCGCCTCGGGCATGGACGCCTTCCGCAACGCCTGCCTGGCGGTGGCCGCGGGCATGTACGAGTGCGTGCTCGCCCTCGGCTTCGAGAAGCTGCGCGACTCGGGCCGGCGTGGCCTCGGCACCTTCGGCGCGCATCCGGTCGTCGGGCACGGGACGACGGCCCCGAGCCTCTTCGCCATGGCGGCCAACCGCTACTTCAAGACCTACGGCGTCACCAAGGAGGCGCTCGCCAAGGTGGCGGTCAAGAACCACCACAACGGGACCATGTCGCCGAAGGCGCACTTCCAGATGGAGGTGACCGAGGAGCAGGTGCTGGGCGCACCGCTCATCTGCAGCCCGCTCGGCCTCTTCGACTGCTGCCCGACGACCGACGGGGCGGCGGCGGCGATCGTGTGCCGCGCCGACGTCGCCCGGTCGGTCCGCCCCGACCCGATCCTGGTGAAGGGGCTCGGTCTCGCCGTCACCTCGGGCGAGCCGTATCTGAAGCCGGGCTTCGCCTACACCGGCTTCCCCGCCACCCGCCGGGCCGCGCAGTCGGCGTACGAGCAGGCGGGCATCACGCCGAAGGACCTCGACCTGGCCGAGGTGCACGACTGCTTCACGATCACGGAGATCCTGAACTACGAGGACCTGGGACTCTGTCCCGCCGGCGAGGGCTGGCGCTATGTCGCCGAGGGCCGGGCGTCGATCGGCGGCGAGGTGCCGGTCAACCCGAGCGGCGGCCTCAAGTCCTTCGGCCATCCGATCGGCGCGACCGGCGTCCGCATGATCTACGAGGTCTGCCAGCAGCTCTGGCACAAGGCGGGCGCGCGCCAGGTGAAGGATGCCGCGGTCGGCCTGGCGCACAACCTCGGGGGCCCCGGCGCGGTCGGCTGCGTCACCGTGCTCGCCAACGCCTGAGAAGGGACGACCATGGATTTCGGCTTCAGCGAAGAGCAGGAGATGCTCCGGAAGTCGGCGCGCGACTTCCTGGCCAACGAGAATCCCATGACCTACGTCCGCCGGATGATGGAGGAGGACCGCGGCTTCACGGACGCGCAGTGGCAGAAGATGGCCGAGCTCGGCTGGATGGGGCTGATCCTCCCGGAGCGGTATGGCGGCGCGGGCCTCGACTTCGTCGACATGGTGGTGGTGCTCGAGGAGATGGGGCGCGTGGTCCTGCCGGGACCGTTCTTCTCGACGGCGGTCCTCGGCGGCGTGGCACTCCTCGAAGGCGGTTCGGAGGCACAGAAGCAGGCGTACCTCCCGAAGCTCGCCGCCGGCGAGCTCCGGGCGACACTCGCCCAGCTCGAGCCGAACGCCCGCTGGGACGCCGAGGGCATCGAGCTCGAGGCGAGGAAGGACGGCGGCGGCTACCGGCTCTCGGGCACGAAGCTGTTCGTGCCCGACGCGCACACCGCCGAGCTGCTGATCGTCGCCGGGCGAGAGCCCGCCTCGACGGGTGCCGATGGCGTGACCCTCTTCCTCGTC
>VBKF01000074.1 GCA_005888095.1 Deltaproteobacteria bacterium
TCGCAGGGTGGCCCGCGATGGCCTCGACGTGCGTCCGGATCCAGTCGTCCGACTTCTCCCACGTGCACGTCGTGTTGTCGTAGTCGCCGAGCCAGACGAGCGCCTTGACCCCGGCGGGGAGCCCGTCGAGGTAGTCGCGATACGCCCCGCGGTCGAGCGCGGTGAACCCCGTGCCGACGATACGGTCGTACTGCGTGGCGCTCGAGTCTCTCCCCAGGCAGGCACGCACGGCCATTCCCCCGGACGCGGTCGGCGTCGTGGTGGTCGTCGTGCTGCTGCTCGTCGTGGTCGTGGGCGGGGTGGTCGTCGACGTCGGGCAGGGCGGCGTCGTCACCGTCACGGGCACGCTCGGCAGCGACTCGTTGCCGGCATTGTCGATGGCGGAGACGGCATAGCGGTACGACGTCATGGGGGCCAGGCCGGTGTCGGACGTGGACGTGGCCGGCGACAGCACCTGCGTCACGCGGAGTCCGTCGCGATAGAGGTCGTAGCCCTTGAGGCCCGAGTTGCCGCCGTCGACCGAGGCGCTCCAGGCGAGATCGACCTGGGCGCAGCTGACAGCCCTGGCGCTCTGCAAGATCGGCACGGTGGGTGCCACGGTGTCCGCCGCGAGTGGCGTCGTGGCGCTCAGGATGTTCGATGGCGGCGAATACGTGCCCTTCCTGCTGACCGCCCGCACGAGGTAGCTGTACGTCGTCCCGTCGGCGACGCTCGTGTCCCGGAAGAACGGCTGGCTCTTCGAGAGGGTCGCAATCGCGACGAAGCCACCGGACGGATCGGTGCTGCGCTCGACATCGTAGCCCGTGTCGTGAGCATTGCTATCGGTCCAGCTGAGATCGATCTCGTTGCTCGACCGCGCCACCGCCGTCAGCAGATCGGGAGGGACGACGCTCTCCCACCGGTCCTCCCAGGCCTCGAGGGGTTGCGCGCGCACGCAGACGCCGAGGCCTTCGCGCCGACACCGCGAGAGCGTCCGCGTCGCGCAGCCCGAGCGCGGGCGCCCGGACGCGACGCACGCCGCGATCTGCTCCACGCACACCGCACGGCACAGCTTCGCCGAGGGAGCAGCCTGGCTCCGCACCGGGACGAGCGTTGCCCACAACGCCACCACCGCAATCCACCCTCGGCTCATCCCGACTCCCCGCATCTCCGCCCCCTCTTCGCGTCGCGCGAACGGCCCCTCTGCTTTCCCCGATCGCATCCGGTCAGTGGGCGCGAGCCTTTGCGACCAGGAACGTGGGCCGGGAACAGGCAAGCAACGAGCCGCCAGCAGCCGCGAGGCTAAACTTCCTGTAGGCACGACACGACAACGGCATAGTCATCCTTCTTTATTTTCCCCCCGCGCCCTCCACCCACCTCTGGGCAGAGGAGCCGCACGAGGAAGCGTTGCTGGTTACGGCCCGGTGGCAGTATCCGTTTGCAAGTTCCGCACCGGTCCGCGCGTCGGTGTGGGAGAAATGGAAAATCACAGAGAACGCCGTCGAGAGGCCGGTGGCCGGATGGGAAGTGTCAGGAACGAGTCACCGTTCTGACAATCGTGTACAAAGCCGGCATCCGCGCGGCATCGGCGAGCCCGCAAGGATCGCGGACTGGCTTGCCCTACGTCAGTCCCGGCACGCTCGCACGTTGGTCGTGGGGGCCGCGTAGGACCGCCGCCGGAGGGCACCGCGGCAGGTCTGGCGGGGCACCCCGGACGATTGGGCACCCGCCGGCCGCGGTTCAGAGTCCGAGGATGCGGTCGTACCGCTTGATACGCGACGCGTCGCCGCTCGAGATCCGGCGGGCGTTCATCTCGACCGCCAGCATGTGGCGCCGGATGTAGCTCGCGGCGAGCTCGGGGCGGCCGTCGGGCACGTCGGCCAGGCAGAGGAGCTCGGCGGCGACCACCACGTCGATCACCATCTCGCTCACGCGCTTGGCGTTGAGCAGCGCGTAGCGCGGGTCGCCGAGGAGCGCGGGCGCCGAGTCGGTGATCCAGCGGATCCCCTCGCACACCTCGGCCACCAGCTCGGGACGGCGGTCGCGCAGCGTCTCGAGCTCGGCTCGCGTGGTCTCGAGCGCCGCGAAGAGCGCGCCCTTGCCCATCTCCTTGAGGGCGAAGCTCGCCTGGATCTCCGACGTCCCCTCGTAGATCGTCGTGATGATCGAGTCCGAGTGATAGTGCCCGGAGGGCGTCTCGGCCATGTAGCCGATGCCGCCGTGGAGCTGGATGCCCTGGCGGGTCACGTGGTTGCTGATCTCGGTCGCGTAGTACTTGCAGAGCGGCGTGAAGAACCGGATGAGCTGCGTATTGTGCTCGAGCTCGGCCTGGAGCGCGGCGCGGTTCCCGTTGGCGGCGTCGCTCTCGAGGTGGTGGCGGAGCGCGTCCGTCATGTCGATCAGCCCGCACGTGCGGTAGAGGAGCGCCCGCGCCGCCTGGATGTTGATCGCCATGAGGGTCAGCATCGACTTGACGAGCGGCTGCTCGAGGATCGGCGCGCCGAACTGCACGCGCTGCGCGGCGTACTCGCGCGCCGCCCGGTACGCCGCCTCGGCGATCCCCACCGCCTGCGCCGCGACGCCGAGCCGCGCGTTGTTCATGAGGTCGAGCATGGCGCGGAAGCCGGCGCCGGCCTTGCCCAGAAGGAAGGCCTCGGCGTGGTCGAACTCGACCACGCAGGTCGGCGAGCCGTGGATGCCCATCTTCCGCTCGACGCGCGCCACGCGGACGCCGTTCGCGCGCCCGTCGGGCAGCGTCACCGGACAGAGCACGAGGGAGAGCCCGTTGGTGGTGCCGCGCGACTGCTCGAAGCTCGCCGCGTCGCGCGCCAGGACCAGGTGCACCTGGGCGCCGCCGTTGGTGATGAAGATCTTGCCGCCGTCGACGAAGTAGCGGCCGTTCTCCTCGGTCACGCGCGTGAGGATGCCGCCCAGATCCGATCCCGCCTGCGGCTCGGTCAGGTCCATGCAGCCCTGCAGCTCGCCGGAGACGAAGCGGGGGAGATACCGCCGCCGGAGCTCGTCGCTGCCGTACTTCTCGATGTCCTGCGCCACGCCCGCCTGGAGCCCGACGATCGTCATCAGGCTCGGGTCGGCGCGCGAGAGCATCTCGATGTAGGCGCAGTTGACCAGGGCGGGCAGACCGTACCCCCCGTACGCGGGGCCGATCGTCAGGCAGAGGAGCCCCGCGGCGCGCAGCTTGTCGTAGCCGGCGGCGATGTGGGGCGGGACGACGACGTGCCCGTTCTCGAGCCGCA
Organism: Deltaproteobacteria bacterium; assembly: GCA_005888095.1. GTDB lineage: Bacteria > Desulfobacterota > Binatia > DP-6 > DP-6 > DP-3. The sequence continues at coordinate 3,237 of VBKF01000074.1, forward strand.
CCTCCTCGTGCCAGTGATCGCGGGCGCCCGTCTCGATGTCCTCACAGACTTCGCCCGCGGTGCGCAGGATCGTCCGGTAGGTCTCCACTTCCTCGGCGACGTCCGCGCTCGCGCCGCGCAGGCGGAAGTAGCGCTCCCAGTCGAACCGGTGGTCGACGAACAGCTGAATGTCACGGTGGAAGAAGTCCTTCGACATCGTGCTCATGGCAACGAATCGTACCGGGCACTCCCCCGGGACAAAAGCACAGGGCGCTCTTTCCGGCGCCCGGGCATGCCGCGCGCCTGTCAAACGGATGACACCCACCGCACGCGCTCGCAGACGCCGCCTCGTTGAAGGCGTCCACGCCGTGCGCTAGAGCAACGTCGTCGTGGATCGGGTCCGCTCCTGGGCGGCGACGATCGTCTTCCTGCCGGTCTTCGCCCTGATCCTGCTCGCCTTCGACGTCGCACAGCGCCTCGCCCGCCTCTTCGGCCAGCGGCCGCAGGAGTACGTCGCCGGGGCGCTCCAGGTGGCGCTGGTCTGGGCCTTTCGTCTCTGCGGCACGCGACTCGTCGTCGAACGCGCCGGCGGCTTCGCGCCCGGCGGGCGCTACATCGTCGTCGCGAATCACCAGAGCATGTTCGACATCCCCATCCTGGGAAGCCTCCTCTTCTCCAGCTTCCCGAAATACATCTCCAAGCGCTCGCTCGGGCGCTGGATCCCGAGCGTGTCGTACAACCTCCGCCGGGGCGGCCACGTGCTGATCGAGCGCAGCGACGGGCCCGCGGCCCTGGCCGCCATCCGCGAGCTCGGCGCCCGCGTGCGCACCGGGCAGGCCTCGGCGGTGATCTTCCCGGAGGGCACCCGCGCCCGGCGCGGCACGCTCGGGAAGTTCAAGCGGGCGGGAACCCTCGCGCTCCTCGATGCGGCGCCCGATGCACCCGTCCTCCCCGTCGTCATCGACGAGTCGTGGCGGCTCCTCTACCACAACTGCCTCCCGGTGCCGTGGGGCGTACGCGTCTACGTGCGCCTCGGGCCGCCGATCGCGCGCCGGCGGGGCGAGGACCCGGCCGCGCTCCTCGACCGCGTCCACGACGAGATCGCGGCCACCCTGGCGCGCCGTCGCGCAACGGCGGGCGGGTCGTGCGTCGACGCACCCGCCGTCGCGGCCGCTCCGTCCGGCTGAGTCCCCGTCGGCTTGCAATTGTCTCGAGCATTTGTCATGGAGGAAATGTCCACTTGTTTGTGCGCGATCCCGTCGCGTCCGTTCCCACGGCGTTCGGTTCACGCCCAGCATGTGACAAAAGCCAAGGAGGCCCCCGGGGGCCAGGAGTGAACCGATGGGTAAGAAGATCTTTGTTGGGAACCTGTCCTTCGACACGACGAGCGCCGACCTGGAGTCGCTGTTCTCGCAGGCAGGTACGTGCACGTCCGCCACGGTCATCACCGACCGAGACACCGGACGCTCGCGCGGCTTCGGCTTCGTCGAGATGAGCTCGGCGAGCGAAGCCCAGAAGGCGATCGCGGAGCTCAACGGGCGCGAGCTGCAGGGCCGGACGCTGAACGTCAGCGAGGCACGCGAGCGTTCGGGCGGCGGCGGCGGCGGTGGCGGCGGCGACCGGCCGCGCGGCGGCGGCGGCGGCTTCGGCGGTCGCCGGCGCTAGCAGCAGCTCGCGCCACCGCTGATCCTCGCGCGCCCTTCACCCGCGGGCGCGGAAGTGGCAAGGTAGGAAGCCGTGCTTTCGGCGGCGGCCGTGCCCTGGCTCTTCTGCGGCGGGAGTGTCGTGGGCGCCTGGTTCACGTACAACGCCTTCCGGCCGATTCGCACCGCGGCCCGGCGCTCGGTCATGAGCTTCTTCGCGGGCTGGCTGACCACCGAGCTCGCACTCCACCACCTCGCCTGGCAGGCGCTGCTGACGGCCGCGTTCGTGTGGGCGGGCGCCCTCGCCGCCTGGCCCGGCGTGCTCGGCCTGGCCGTCACGCTCGGGTCGTGGGCCGGGCTCGCCCGCTGCTATCAGGTGGCGCGCCGGGCCGAGGCCGTGGTCGAAGACGCGCTCCGCGAGGGCCTTGGCGCGCCGTACCGCGAGGAGATCCTGCCCGCGGTCCGGGAGAAGTTCGCCCCGGCCCTCGACTGGCGGCAGATCCTCGTGCCGCTCCCGGTCTGGCATCGCGACGTCGAGCGGGTGCGCGACGTCACCTACGCCCGGCCGGGCAGCGTGGCCCTAGAGCTCGACGTCTACCGCCCGCGTGCCGCGTCCGCCGGCTGCCCGACGCTGCTCCAGATCCACGGCGGCGCCTGGATCCTCGGCAGCAAGAACGAGCAGGGCATCCCGCTCATGCGCCACCTGGCGTCGCGCGGCTGGGTGTGCGTCAGCGCGAACTATCGCCTGAGCCCGCGCGCCACCTTTCCCGACCACCTGATCGACTGCAAGCGCGCCGTGCAGTGGATCCGCGAGCACGGCGCGGGCTACGGGGCCAACCCCGACTTCCTCGTGGTGACCGGCGGCTCGGCGGGCGGCCACCTGGCGGCCCTCGTGGCCCTCACCGCCAACGACCCCGAGTACCAGCCCGGCTTCGAGAGCGCGGACACGTCGGTCTCGGGCTGCGTGGCGTTCTACGGCGTCTACGACTTCACCAACCGCTCCGGCGCCTGGCTGCACCAGGGGCTCACCCGCCTGCTCGAGCGCCGCGTGATGAAGGTGTCGCTGGCGACCGCGCGCGAGGCGTACGAGAAGGCCTCCCCGATCGCGTGCATCACGGCCGGCGCCCCGCCCTTCTTCGTCATCCACGGCACGCACGACACGATGGTGCCGGTGGCGGAGGCACGCGCGTTCGCACATGGCCTGCGCGGCGCCACCGGCGGCCCCGTCGTCTACGCCGAGATCCCCGGCGCGCAGCACGCCTTCGATATCTTCCCTTCGGCGCGCAGCCTCTTCGTCATCCACGGCGTCGAGCGCTTTCTCGCCCACCTCTACAGCCGCTACCTGGCCGCCCGCGACGGCGCCACCGGCCCGGACGTCCTGGCGGTGGTGGGCGCGCCCGGCTCCCGATGAGCGCCGCCGAGTTCGGGGTCGACGTCGCCCTGGGCGCGGACGGGGTGGCGTGGCTCGTGCTGCGCAACCCCGCACGCCGCAACGCCGTCCGCCTCGAGATGTGGCAGGCGATCCCCGCTGCCGTGCGCACGCTCGCCGCCGACCGCACCACGCGCGTGCTCGTCATGCGCGGTCACGGCGAGGAGGCGTTCGCCTCGGGCGCGGACATCTCGGAGTTCGCCACCCACCGGCGCGATGCCGCCGCGGCGGCCGCCTACGAGGAGACGACCGCGCACGCCTTCGAGGCGCTGCTCGCCGTCGAGCAGCCGGTGGTGGCGATGATCCACGGGGCGTGCGTCGGCGGCGGGCTCGCGCTTGCCGCCTGCGCCGATCTTCGCATCGCGGCAGACGACGCGCGGCTCGCGCTGCCCGCCGCCCGGCTCGGTCTCGGGTACCATTTCAGCGGCGTCGAGCGCCTCGTGCGCCTGGTCGGGCCGTCGGCCGCGGCCGAGATCTTCTTCACCGCGCGGCCGTACACGGCGGCCGAGGCGCTCCGGATCGGCCTCGTGAACCAGGTCGTGCCCAAGGCGGAGCTCGAGACGTTCACGACGCAGTACGCTGGTGCGATCGCGAGCAACGCGCCGCTCACGCTCCGCGCCGCCAAGCGCGCCATCGTGGAGAGCCAGCGCGATCCCGGCGCGCGCGACCTCGCCGCGGTCCGGCGCGCCATCGCGGCCTGCTTCGAGAGCAGCGACTACGCCGAGGGCGTGCGGGCGTTCAGCGAGAAGCGCGCACCCCGGTTCCGGGGCGACTGAGGGCGGCGTGGTCCGCCGGCCTTTCGGCTGGACCGGCGTCCCGGTGCCGGTCATCGGGCAGGGCACCTGGAACCTGGAGCGCGCCGACCGCGCCGAGGCGGTGGCGGCCCTCCGGCGCGGCCTCGACGCCGGCATGACACACGTCGACACCGCCGAGATGTACGGCGCGGGCCGCGTCGAGGAGCTCGTCGGTGAGGCGATCGCCGGCCGGCGCGACGAGGTCTTCCTTGTCTCCAAGGTGTTGCCCGAGCATGCCTCGTTCGCCGGCGTGCTCGCCGCCTGCGAGGCGAGCCTCCGGCGGCTCGCGACCGACCGCCTCGACCTCTACCTCCTGCACTGGGCGAGCCGCCACCAGATCGAGCAGACGATCGCGGGCTTCGAGCGGCTGGTGCGCGACGGGAAGATCCGCCACTACGGCGTCAGCAACTTCGACACGGGCGAGCTCGAGCGGGCCCTGGCGCTCGCGGGGCCGGATCGCATCGCGTGCAACCAGGTCCTGTACCACCTCGAGGAACGCGCCATCGAGCACGCGGTCCTGCCGTGGTGCGAGCGCCACGGGATGGCCGTCGTCGCCTACAGCCCCTTCGGCTCGGGCCGTTTCCCGGGCGCGCGGAGCCCCGGCGGGCGGCTGCTCGCGGAGATCGCGCAGGCACGCGGCGCCACTCCCCGGCAGGTCGCGCTCGCCTTCCTCGTCCGCCGCGCCGGCGTGTCCACGATCCCGAAGGCCGCGCGCGTCGAGCACGCGCTCGAGAACGCCGCCGCCGGCGAGCTCACGCTCTCGGCCGAGGAGGAAGCCCGCCTCGATCGGGCGTTCCCCCGCGGGCGACCTGGACGCGGCGTCCCGGTCCTCTGAGACCCGCTTCACGGTCGAGAAGATTCGCGCCTCGGGTATCCTCCCCGGGTCAGCTCCGGAATTCTCCCGGTTTTCGACACTGACCCCCGCAGCTAACGGTGAGCATCGGATGCGAGGGGGCGAACGATCAAGGCGGGGATACCCTCAAGGTATCGGCTACGGCGCCAGGCTGACCGAAATGTGGGCGCGTCGGGACGGTGGTCGCGCTTCGGCGGACGCGCGTCTTGGAGCCGCTCGAAGCGCCTGACAACCGCCGGTGAGCGGCCGACATCGAGCGTCGCGTAGCCGTCCGAGTGGACGATGACTGCGGCCCCATGCGGGCAGAGGTAGGCCGGAGCGTGAATTGTCTGGAGAAATCGGACATGGGCGGCTCGTCCGATTGCCGTGACCCACCGAATAGCGCGGCGATGCACGCGCTGCGATTCGACACGAAAGGTGCCACCGCGACCGCGGCGGAGGTGACTGCACCCGAGCGCGGTCCCCTCAGTTGGCGGGCCGAACAAGAAAGGGGAATTCACAGCCATGCGATACAGACGAGTTCACCGAATCGGATTTGTTGTGGCGTTGACCGCGATGCTGGCGCTGTCGCCGCTCGCGGGGCCGGTGCCGTCGGCCTGGGCGCAGAACCCGCCACCGACGCCCGCCGATAAGATCCAGGTCTCGGCCTCGACCATCGAGGTCATGGACAGCACACAACCCCAACCCGTGACCCTCCTGAGTGTGGTGTTTCGAACGTCCAACCCGGCGGACCTCCTGATCCGGTTCACCGGGGAGTGCGCGCTCTTCACCGACGTGATGTCACCCGACGGCAACTCCAAGGCCAACGTCAAGATGTGGGTCGAGCTCGACGGCGTGCCCGTGCCGGTGACGTCCGACCCGGCCAAGGGCGGCCCCGACGACGGCAAAGTGGTCTTCTGCAATCGCGAGGTCCAGCTCACCAGCCCGGACGTGATCGACCTCTTCCTGAGGACGCGTGAGTCGCACGCCTTCCAGTGGGGCGCGCTCAACGTCGGGAACCAAGTGCACACCCTCGAGGTGAAGGCGCAGCTCGACGTGCTCGTGACCGGCGGCGGGGCCGCCGAGGCCGCGGTGGGGAAGCGGGTCCTGATCATGGAGCCCGTCCACCTCGAACACGACGCCGCCTTCTAGCCGAAGTCTGAGCTGAGTCTCCTGTCCCGAGCGGGGCGGCCTTCACCGGCCGCCCCGGCTCTCTCAGGGCCCGAGGACGCGCTCCCGAAGCGCCGGCAGCACCATCTCGACGGGCTCGTCGAGCTTCACGTCGGCGGCCGCGTCGTACGGTGTCTCGGACGCGGTGAGGATCGCGGTCCGCGCCCCCGCGCGTGCGGCGATCGGAAACATCTCGTTCACCGGCCCGACGACGAGCGACGTGCCGGCGGCGACGAACAGGTCGGAGGCGGCCGTCTCGCGGAGCGCGCGGGCGAGATCTGCCTCGACCAGCACCTGACCGAAGGAGATGGTCGCCGGCTTCCACGGCCCGCCGCAGGGGCAGCGCGGCACGGCCGTGCCGGCCTCCCATGCTTCCTGCGCCACCGCGCGCTCGGCGCGCCGGTGGCATGCCATGCACTCGACCTCGGAGTCCGTGCCGTGGATGGTGACGAGCCGCTCACGCGGAAAGCCGCTCCGCTCGTGCAGGCCGTCGACGTTCTGGGTGACGAGGAGATGGAGGCGGCCTGCGACCGCCAGGTCGGTGAGTGCGCGGTGGCCCGCGTTCGGCAGGGCCGTCCCGATGAGCTGCCAGGTCTCGCCCTTGTAGCGCCAGTAGCGCTCGCGCGCGTCCTCGTCGGCGAGGAACTCCGGGAGCGGGACGGGCCGGTAGCGCTCCCAGCGGCCGCCGGGCGAGCGGAAATCGGGGATGCCCGAGGCGGTCGAGAGGCCGGCGCCGGTGAGGACGACGACCCGGCGCGCCTGGCGCCAGAGGGCGGCAAGCTCGTCGAGACCCGTCATCCGCTCAAGAGGGCATGCAATCGCGGCCGGCGCAATATCGTGGCCGCGCTTCCGTCTGGCGCCCGCCGTCCTCGACGTTCCGGTCGAAGGCAGCGCGAAGGAGTTGCGGGAGGACAGCGGAGTGGTATGCGTCGAGCGGATGAGCCTCACGCACCTCACGGTCCGGGTGAGAAACCCACGCGACCCCCGCCGCTACAGCGACGTCGAGATGCTCGTCGATTCAGGAGCCCTCTACGCCGTGCTGCCGGCGCCGCTGCTCCGGCGGCTCGGCATCCGCCCGGACGGCAAGGAGCGATTCAACCTGGCGGATGGCAGCCACGTCGTGCGCGAAACCGGCACTGCCATCTTCGAGATCGACGGGCGGCGGCGCGGGTCCCCCGTGATCTTCGGCCGCCGCGGCGACGCCAGCCTGATGGGCGCCCTCACCCTGGAGGCGCTCGGGTTGATGCTCGACCCGCTGAAGCGCCGCCTGCGTCCGCTCCCCTTGTTGCTGGTGTGAGCAGCGAGGCGCGCGAGGCGGTGCCCCTTCCCGCCCGACGTTCGCTACTTCGCGGACGCCAGCTCGTCGTCGATGACGTTCTTGAACGCCTCGAAGGGCTGCGCCCCCACGAGCAGCCGGCCGTTGACCACGAAGGACGGCGTGCCGGTCACGCCGACCGAGGAGCCCTCGGCCATGTCGGCCTTCACCTTGTCCAGCGTCTTCTTGTTGTCGAGGCAGTCGTCGAACTTGGCCTGGTCGATCT